>NZ_CAUVXG010000001.1:278076-306996 GCF_963555885.1 Protofrankia sp. Cr2 | reverse complement strand
GGCGGCGGCGGCCCGCCGCGACCTGCGCGGGAAGGCCGTCACACCGTTCCTGCTCGAGACCTTCCACCGCGAAACCGCCGGTGCCAGCCTGGCGACGAACATCACGGTCGTCCGCAACAACGTCACCCTCGCCGCCGACATCGCCACCGCCTGGTCCACCCGTCCGAACAACTCGCCGACCTATCCACCTGACGAATAAGAGCGCCCGGCAATAGGGGCGTGGATCAAGGAGCGGGACTGGGATACGTAGATCGCGAGGCGGAGAAGGGAGGCACCGGAGGTGTTGGGTGTCGACCGACGGAGCCGGGGTACCCCGTGCATCGCGCAGCGATGGATGGGGAGCGATGAGGCGAGGTGCGTACCCCAGCCCCGTGACGCCGCGTCCCCTATTGCCGCTCGCTCTAAGCCGATCATGGATGCGCTGGTGCGCCGGGTATCCGGTAATCCCAGCCATGATCCCGGGCATGGGCGATGAGCACATCTGCCACCGCCTTCTGTTCACGTCTGCTCAGGCCGGTGCAGTCAAGATGAGCATGATCTTCTGGAATATCTTCGTCAACCGGGTCATCCCACGCGGTTACCTTCACATCCTGCGCCTGCCCGACGGTTACCGAAAGAACTCCGACGGAGGCCAGACCCCTTGCCAGATGACGTTCATGAGACTGCCGGGCGCCGACCTTACTCGCCCGACTCAGTGAGAGCCGGCCATGGTCCTTGGGGGTGGGTTTGAAAACCTGACTGGTGACACGTCCGTTACTGACCCAGGAAGGGTTCACCTGGCGCCATAGACGCTCGCCGGTATCAGTGAGAAGAAACCAACCGTCGGGCACACCCATCCGATACTCACTCACGCGGCGGTCAACTTCGGTTGGAGCCACTCGACAGCAAGCATGATTCCCACGTCAGAGGCAAGGTCCGCTCCGTCGAACCGACCGGACGTGGTATCGGTTACCTGAAGCAACAGCGCTCCCTCCTCCGTGACCTCAGCAGAAACCTCGGTCATCTGAACCGTCCATTCCAGATGCAGACCACCCGCCGGAGTCGGATACACATACGGGGCGGGCGAGCCGCTGCTTTCCAGAGCCCCGAGAAGCGTCGCGCAGACCTGGAGCGCGCGCCCGGTCACCCTCTCACCTTCGCCATCACCCAACCAGCCCGGCTGCAACCCGGCGTGTTCAGCGATGTCGGCGCGGGCACGTTCGTACTCCTGATCCGCGGAGTCCTCGGCGAACGCGACGCTGCTGACGCTTTCGAAGCGTTGCGGCTGTTCATCCGGTCCGAATACTGCCACGCCCTCCACCCGCAGAAGCCGCTTAGGCGTCGGCTCGGCAGCTTCACGTACCACTGCGAAATTGTCGTTGTCATAATTGGCGGTTATCGAGACGCCAGCCTCGGTCCTGATCGTAAAAGTTCCCCTACCAGGAGCGAGATCAATCAGGATCCCGGTAGCGGCAACTGCGTCCGTGTAATTCCCCAAGCGGCGTAGCAGGAGTCGTCGTCGCACTAACTGCGTGTACACGGGTACGGATGACCAGTTGCTCTCCCGCGTGCCGACCTGGAGTCCCTCGTCTTTCTCAAGTGTCTGGCCGAACCGACGAAGAATCATCGGTGGAACCAGCGGGAAACCGTCAGGGAGATCTCCACGTTCAGCGGCAGCAGCGAGCATTTCGGCAACCAGATCCCGAGCGGCGTCGAACTCGTCGACGCTGTCGAACAGCGCATCACCCGGTCCCGCTGAGCGCGTCAGGACTGGCATAGCGCTGCCAACGTCCACCGCCTCAAGTCGAAGACCCAGCCGTTCGAAGAAACCCTTGGGAACACGATGACGGCCCGGATGGCTACGACGGAACAAGGCTTTCGCGACCTCGGCGACGATGTCCTGGTAGGCAACGATTTCAGGTAGCGCCGCGACCGGCACACCCGGTGGCGTGAAACGCTCGCCTGTGAGCCGAAGGACCGCGAAGGTCCGCTCTCTACCGTCGGTCATTCTCTAGCTCACCACCGTCCCGGGGATCGACCAGGTCATGATGTGCCAGCCGGACGCCACACCGGCAGCAACGCTGCCGAGATCCGCGTGCCATGGACGCCACCATCCCTGTACGAAGGTCACCGTGCGAAAGAGGTCCTGGTACTCACCGCAATCCTACCGCTATGCCGACGTTTCACGGTCGTCCGATTACTCATCTGTATATTTTTTGGTCAACGACGAGGCTGGAGCTCCGCGTGGCTGAACGCCCGTACGTCCTGCTGTCGGTCGCCATGTCCGTGGACGGCTACATCGACGACGCCACCGACCGGCGCCTGCTGATGTCCAACGACGCCGACTTCGACCGGGTCGACGAGGTCCGTGCCGGCGTCGACGCCATCCTGGTGGGCGCGAACACCGTCCGTCGTGACAACCCCCGACTGCTGGTCCGGTCGACGACCCGCCGCAAGGAGCGGACGGCCCGCGGCCTGCCGGCGAGCCCGATCAAGATCACTATCACCAGCCGCGGCGAGCTCGACCCGACAGCGGCCTTCTTCACCGAGGGGACGATCGAGAAAATCGTCTACGCTGCCAGCCCCGCGGTGGCCCGGGCCCGGGAGCGTCTCGCTGACGTGGCATCCATCGTGGACGCCGGGGACCCACTCGACCTGACCGTCGTCCTGGCCGACCTCGCCGCCCGTGGCGTGCGCCGGCTGATGGTCGAAGGCGGCGGCACGGTCCACACCCGGTTCCTCACCGCCGGGCTCGCGGACGAGATCCACCTGGTGATCGCGCCGTTCTTCGTCGGCGACCCGGCCGCGCCCCGCTTCGTCGGCAACGGCACGTTCCCTCGTCATCCGGGCCACCGGATGGTGCTGGCCGAGGTCCGCCGAATCGGCGACGTGGTCCTGCTGCGCTACCTGCTCGGCCCGCCCGCCGGGACGACCCCGGTGTGAACCGTCCGGCCGGGATCTCCCATCCCCGATACTGGACGCTGGAGGTGGTCCGGTGAGCAGGGTGCGGCTGATATGGGACGGCAAGTCGGCGGAGGTGCCGCGGCTGCGGCTGCCGTTGCAGGTCGTCGAGACGGTCAACAGCCCGCGGGCCGACCGGGGCTCGCTGTTCGAGGCCGACCCGGGTGACAGCGGCGGCGGCTGGCGCAACCGGCTGATCTGGGGCGACAACCTCCATGTGCTCGCGAGCCTCGCGGACGAGCTCGCCGGGCAGGTCGACCTCGTCTACATCGACCCGCCGTTCGACTCCCGGCAGGATTACAAGGTCCAGATCGCGGTCGGCGACGGTACGAACGGCGCTGACCAGGATCTGGCCAAGATCTCCTCGATCGTGGAGGAGAAGGCGTACCGGGACACCTGGGGTAAAGGCGTCGACTCCTATCTCCAGATGCTCTACCAACGTCTCATCCTGCTCCGGGAGCTGCTCTCCGAGCGGGGGTCGCTCTTCCTGCACCTGGCCCCGAACGTCAGCCACCACGCCCGTGCCATCCTCGACGAGATCTTCGGCCCCGAGAACTTCCGCGCCGAAATCATCTGGCAGCGCGTGACAGCGCATTCCGACACCAAGGACTTCGGCACGATCCATGATTCCATCCTGTGTTTCAGCAAGTCCGAGAAGCACATGTGGAACCCGCAGTTCCGGCCATACGACGAAAGCTATATAAATTCACACTACGGCAACTTGGATGAAAATGGTCGACGCTATCTGCTGGATAATCTAACCAGCCCAAACCCGCGCCCCAACATGACCTACGTATGGCGCGGCCATGAACCACCGGCATCTGGCTGGCGATACTCGATTGAAACAATGACTCGACTCCACGGCGAGGACCGCATCTGGTACCCGAAAGAGAAATCTAGGAGACCGCGCCTCAAAAGATTCCTGGAGGACATGCCGGGAGTTTCTCTCGGCGACGTCTGGTCGGATATCTTCCCGATCAATTCCCAGGCACAGGAGCGGCTTGGGTATGACACGCAGAAACCTGAGGCGCTGCTCGAGCGGATCATCAGGTCGTCGTCGGACGAGGGCAGCATCGTCCTGGACTGCTTTGCCGGGTCCGGCACGACCGCGGCGGTGGCCGAGAAGCTGGGCCGACGCTGGATCGCCGTCGACATCGGTCGCTTCGCGATCCACACCACCCGCAAACGTCTGCTCGACACCGTCGGGTGCCGGCCGTTCGACGTCGCCAACCTCGGCCGGTACGAACGGCAGGTGTGGCAGGCCGCGACCACCGGCGAGCAGTACCGGGCCTACCTCGACTTCGTGATCGACCTGTACGGAGCGACACCCGCCACAGGTTTCACCTTCATCCACGGCACTCAGGGCAAACGCGCCGTGCACGTCGGAGCGGTGGACGCGGCCGTTTCCCACGCTCAGATCAAGGACGCCCTTGATGAGGCACGCGCCGCCGGGTACCACAGTCTGGACGTGCTGGGCTGGGAATGGGAGATGGGCCTGCACGAGCTGGTGCAGGACGAGGCTCGCGCGGCCGGGGTACGGCTTTCCCTCCATCGCATCCCGCGGGAGGTCATGGACCCGCGCAACGTCGCCGCCGGGGAGGTCACCTTCCACGAACTGGCCTATGTCACGGTCGAGACGAGACTCCGGCGGCGGACAGTCGCGGTGACCCTTGCCAACTTCACCCTGTCGAATCCCGACCTGATACCGGCCGGTGTCCGCGACAAGATTTCCGGTTGGAGCGACTATGTCGACTACTGGGCGGTCGACTTCACCTTCGCTTCCGAGGGGGACACGGCCACCTTCCGCAATGCCTGGCAGAGCTTTCGTACCCGCGCCCAACGCACGCTTGAGCTAACCGCCGAGCACACGTATGACGGCCCTGGCTCCTACACCGTGCTGGTGAAGGTCGTCGACGTCTTCGGAAACGACACCACCACGGCCGTCGCGGTAACCGTCCCGTGACAACAACATCCGCCGAGACGCTCACCTGGTCGTCGGGCCGCTGACCTGGACGAACTGCATGGACGAACCCTGATCCAGCATCTCAACAGCACCGCCAGCGCGCATGGCGCCGCCGTATCACTACCGCGTGACGTGGCCTTACTGCGACCATCCTTGTCTGGAACCGGAGGCAGGAGGCGGGGGCGCTGGTGGCAAAAGCCTGGAAGATCATGATAAAGCCGGCCCGACCCCGACTCACCTGGGTCACCCTCCTTCTATGGATCATCATCGCGGTCGTCGCCACCCCACTCGCCGGCAGGCTGACCGGCGCGCAGACCAACGACGCCTCAGCTTTCCTGCCCGCCGACGCCGAGTCCACCCGCGTGCTCGCGGCCGAGAAGCTCCTGCCGGGTGGGGACGCGGTACCCGCAATCGTCGTCCTCGCCCGTGATCCCGAACTGACCCCCGCCGACCGGGCGACAGCCGAAACGCTCAGCCACGAACTCCAACGGTTCTCCGTCATCCCGATCGGCGTGCCCGTCGCGTCTCCCAGGGGCAACGCGTTACTGTTGATCATCAGCCTCGCGCAACGGGCCGACATCGTGAATTTCACCGACGACGTCAAGGAGATCCGGCGGATCGTGCGTAGCGCGGCGCCGCCCGGACTTCAGACCGGCCTGGCCGGACCAGCCGGTCTGTTGACCGACTCCTATGACGTCTTCAGCGGAGTGGACACCACACTGCTGTTCGTCACCGCCGGGGTTGTCGCGGCCATTCTACTGATCGTCTACCGCAGCCCGTTCCTGTGGCTGGCGCCGCTGCTGTCGGTCGCCATCGCCGACCAGGCGGCCACCGCCCTGACCTACCTCGGAGCCAGGTACGGCGGCCTGACCGTCAATGGGCAGAGCGCCGGGATATTACGGGTGCTCGTATTCGGCGCTGGCACCGACTACGCACTCCTGCTCATCGCCCGATACCGAGAGGAGCTGACCCGATACGAAGATGCGCACGAGGCGATGCGGGTCGCGATCCGGCGGGCCGGGCCGGCAATCGTCGCCTCCGCCGCGACCGTCGTCGCGGGCCTGCTGTGCATGCTGTTAGGCGACCTCAACTCCGACCGTGGTCTCGGCCCGGTGGGCGCCATCGGAATAGCCGCGGCGCTGGTGACGATGATGACGCTTCTCCCGGCCGCACTTGTCGCGTGCGGCCGGCGGCTGTTCTGGCCGTTCATCCCCTGTTACGGCATGGACACCGTCGAGGAGTCCGGCTTCTGGTCACGTGCCGGCGCCAGGATCGCCGCGCGGCCTCGCCGCGTCTGGATCGCAACCACGCTGATGCTTGCCGGGCTCGCGTTCGCGACCCTGCATCTGGACACCAGCCTGCGCGGGGACCAGGGATTCACCAAACCGGTAGATTCCGTGGTGGCTGGGGAACTCGCGCAGCGAAGCTTCCCGGCCGGTGCCACCGCGCCAACATATGTCATCGCCAATATCACGGCCGCGGACGACGTGCTTTCCACCATTCGCAGGAATCCCGCGGTCACCGCTGTCGGGGAAACCGGCCGCGGAGCGACCGTGGTCCAGTTCATCGTTGTTCTCTCACAACCGCCCGACACCAAGGCATCCTTCGACACGATTAAACAGCTCCGGACGGCGGTTCACGCGATACCTGACGCGGACGCACTGGTCGGCGGAACCACAGCGGTGAACCTGGACGTACGCACCGCATCTGTGCGCGACCAGAAAGTAATCATCCCGGTGGTCCTGGGAGTCCTTGCGGTGATTCTCGGGTTGCTACTGAGAGCGGTGGTCACTCCATTGCTCCTGATCGCGACCGTGGTGCTCTCGTTCCTCGCCGCGCTCGGCGCCAGTGCGCTCGCCTATGACTGGCTGTTCGGCTTTGCCGGCGCAGACCCATCCCTACCGCTGCTGGGATTCATATTCCTGGTGGCGCTGGGAATCGACTACAACATCTTCCTGATGATCAGGGTTCGGGAAGAAGCCGAGAGACTCGGCCCCCGACAAGGCGCGCGCCGCGGGCTCGCAGTCACCGGCGGCGTCATCACCTCGGCGGGAGTCGTGCTGGCAGCCACCTTCTCGGTGCTGTTCATCCTGCCACTGGTGCAGCTCGCGGAGGTGGGCTTTCTGGTGGCGTTCGGAGTGCTGGTCGACACCTTCGTGGTGCGCTCGATCCTCGTACCCGCGCTGGCACTCGACATCGGCCCGAAGATCTGGTGGCCGAGCCGCCTGGCGAGGCTGCCTGCGGGGCCGCCGGGAATGACAGCTAGCGCTGATCCCCCCGGTAGCGCCGGTGACGAGGTTCTTGTGGGGCCTCCGGCGGTGCGAGGAAAACCATGATCGCACCGCCTTCCATCCGCCGGGCAGGTCTGAAACAGGTCTAAAGCGGGTGCTTAGAGTGCCCGGCAATAGGGGCGCTCTTAGCCGAAGGTCGGAAACTCCGGCCCGAAGACCTGCCGCCACAGGTTGACGGCATCCTCGTGCCGACCGGCCTGCTCCGCCTCAACAGCATCGTCAGCGTGGACGCGCGCGAACCGCACCGACTCCGCGAGGGCGTCGCAGTCGTCCTCCTGCAGGTAGGTCGACAGGTCGCCGCCGACCTCCGCCGGGTCGTAGGCGGTGAACCCCTTCTTCTCGACGTGCCGGAAAACCTCCGCCAGCGCCTGCCGGGTGTTCAGCCCACGGTTGATCAGAACCTTGCCCGCGAGCGCCTCCAGGTGGAACGAACGCAGATGGCTGCCGCAGACCCGATTCCACGCCTTGAGCAGCCGAACCGCCGAGGCGACCCGGGGGCCGGCATCCGCCATCCAGCTCGCGTGCCGCTCCGGACGGGTCGGCAGCCAGCCCCCGACGCAGTCGGGCATGACGTAACCGGCCCGTGGATGGTCGAAGGCAGGCACGAGATGGACGTCCGGCGCCGAGTTGTAGACGATGCGCATGGCCTGACCACGCGTGCCGATCGTCTGGATACGCTCGCCACCGATCGCGTTGCGAACACAGAGCAGCAGGTCACGTGAGTCCCAGCGGAAGCGCTTCCAGGCGCTGTTCGCGGCGCTGAACACCACGAAGATGTCAACCTCGTCCAGCGGGCGGATCATCGTGTCACGCCCCGCGGAACCGATGGTAGCCACACCGACCAGCGGAAGCGTGCAGCGTGGTGGGAAGATCGCCCGTAGGGCCTGCTCGGCGTCGTCCCGACGGGCGTCGATGACCGCGCGGTCGTCGGCGTTGAGACGGATCAGGTCGTCGAGCTTGGCGAAGGCGCGAGCGGTCGTGCCCACCAGCAGGGGACCGGTCATGGCACCTGTGATGGGACCGGTCTGCGGATTGAGCGGACCGACCCCTGGATCATCCGGGAACAGCGGGTTGTGCGCTCCTGGCCCGGACTCGTCCGAACGGCGCCAGTGCGGCGGAATGATCAGATGATCATATGTGACCTCAGACCCGCGCGGCCGCATAGGGCCTGGCTCGTCCGGACTGTCCGTGGGTGCGACTTCATGCCGGGTTTCCACGCTCACTCTGAGAACCTCCCAGGCGCCTTCGCGCCAACCGTACGGTCCCCCATCCATGACACGCGCCGATGGCCAACCGACACGGACGCGTGAACTGGGCGGCTGGCTCACACCGTCCCATTCGCGACATCGCATCTATGGTGCCGCATCCCGCGGCGGGGTAAACATCGGGGCCAGTCCGGTTACTTAAGGTCACAGATCCAGTGGAATCACGGAAGTGGCGAGACAGCGGATGTGACGCTACGGAGGGGGCGGCCGGAACCAGACCCGCCAGCCACCGGACAGCACGATGTCCGCAGGTATGAATGCGGTCGCCACGGCCAGGCGCTCAGCCGTTCGGTCACCGACGCGCACCCGGGCCTCGACGACCACCTGGCCACGGAACTCCAGCCAGCCGGCCAGCGCCCGCAGAGCCTCTGTCGCGTACCCCCGCCGCCGGTAGGGACGCCCGATGGACACCGACACCAGCGCCCGTCGGTCGAAGGCGTCCACCGCCAGCAGACCGACAGCCACCGAGTCCTCACCACGCACCGTCCAGGTCATCACGCCGCGACCTGCGCCGGCCCGGCGACGCAGATCCCGCCGTAACGCATCGGTCGGATCATCGGCCACGTCGACGGCAATCCCCTGAGCCTGGTGCAGGCACGCACCCGCGAGCACCGGTCCCAGCTCCTCGGCCACGAAGCCGGCGTTCCACACCGTCAGGGGAAGCGCAAGCAACCTGGATGTCGTCAGGGTCGGCCCTTCACCCACGGCGGGCGGGCTCCACAACGCCGAGCAGTCCCCGCTCCCGCAGCAACACCTCGGTACGAGCCATCCCCTCGTCGAGACTGACGCGGGGCTGCCAGCCGGCCAGGTGGCCGATCTTGGCGATCGAGTAGGTGCCCGTTCGGGCCAGCTCAGCCAGCGCGAGGGGGCCACGATCAACATAGGCTCGGGGATGGAGGCGCGAGCTCATCCGCCCGGACAACCACCCACGCCCGACCAGCAGCCGGTCCGCCGAGTCGAGCGCACGAACCAGCGCCGCCGGCACCGAGCCCGGCAAGGCCACGCCGGCCATCCGCGCGTACCGGCCGAAGAAGTCGGATGCCGAAACACCCGCACCACCCGTGACATGCAGAATCTCACCAACCGTCGCCGGGGAGTCCACGACCGCGGCGACCGCCGAAACCAGATCGTCGACGTGGACGGGGCTCAGGATCCCGCGACCGGAGTCCACCAGGACGAAGCGGCCAGCCCGCAACAGCAGCAGCGGCCACAGCGTCCATCGGCCGGCCCGTGGTCCGTACGCGTCGCCGACCCGTAGCACTGTCACCGCCAGCCCGCGGGAGGCTGCGGCCACAGCTGTGTACTCGGCCGCAGCCAGCGCGTCAGCCCGCGCCAGACCCGTCATGGTGACGGGCACAGCCTCGTCAGCGTCGGCCGGGAAGGAACTGCCCAGCACACTCACACAGGACATGTGAACAACGCGACCGACGCCAGCACGGTGACATGCGTCCAACACGCCAGCGGTGCCGGCTACCGTGATCCTACGCATTTCACTGTCCGCAACCCGAATCGGCCGGCTCGGCACGCCGGCTCGGACCGCGGTCAGCTCGCCGCCGCCACCCGTGCCGACAGCCGCCGCGTGCACGACGAGATCCGCCCCGATGAGCAGTTTCTCCCAGTCACCGGGATGGGTGACGTCGGCCACGACGATGCCGGGACCACGGCGGACGTCTATCGGCACAACGTCGTAGCCGCGTCGGCGGAACTCGTGCACGACCGCGTCCCCGATGAATCCCCCGGCGCCGGTGACCACCGCGCGAGCCACGTCGCCCCCTCTCACCCCTGGGACCTACCCGACCGATCCCCGGTCCCGGGGATCAGCCTTCCCGGAAGATCGATCCACGATCCACCGGGTTCCCCGCCCGGACGACACCCGGATACATCAAGGTCTATTCGGATAGGACTAACGTACCGTCACGCCGAGCACGCAGACGGGTCGCTCCGGTCGCACGATATCGACCCTACGTGATCGGAGCCCAAGAGTAACTGGTTTCAGGCACCGGCGGCCGCGACGACCCGAACGCGACCGCCGGCCCGGTGAAGCGCGGGCGTCCGCACGGCAACCGCCGGCACCTCACAATGAGTGGCGCTCTAATCGCTTCTACGGCGTCCCGAAGTCCTGTGTCCAGTACACCCCGTAATTGCCCCCGGTGCCGTAGCCGACGCCGATCTGCTTCAACGAGCAGTTGAGGATGTTCTCCCGGTGCCCGGTGCTGTTCATCCAGCCCGTCATGACATCGGTAGGAGTGCGCTGCCCAGCGGCGATGTTCTCCGCGGCGATCGAGAACTGGTACCCGGCAGCAGCCATCCGTTGAAACGGCGTGCGACCGTCCTGGCTCGTGTGGCTGAAGTAGTTATGCGTCGCCATGTCGTCGCTGTGCGCCTGCGCCGCGGCGGTCAACCTGGAGTCGACGGTCAACGGAGCGCAGCCGGCCTTGGCTCGTTCTGCGTTCGTGAGCGCTACCACCTGGGACGCCGGGTTTGCCGATGTCTGCTCGGCGACGGCGGCCGGTGTAGCCGGCGTGACCGGCCTGGGAGGTGCGACCGTTGCGGCTGTGGACGCCGAGCCGCTCGCTGTGACGGGCGCGACCGGTGCGGACGACGGCGAGCTCGGTGCGGGCGACTCCATCCACGGCCACGCGTCAGGCTTGACAGCGGCGCGCCTATGAACGTTCTCGCCAACCGTGCCGCGATCGACGACCTGTGGCGATACAGACCGCTGCGCGGGATCAACCGGGGACGTCGACGACACCAGCGCCGGGGACGAGGCCGCCGAGCTCTTCGCGGCTGCAGGCCCTCCCCCGTGGACGACCTGGGCCAAGAGCAACCCGACGGTGGCGAGAACGAAAACGAAAACTGCCATAACGGCACCGGACCATCCCGGCCGGGAACGGCGGTGCTTGCGATGTCGAACCATGGAACCTTCCGTGTGGTCGGTCCCCCCCGCGCTGTGTCCCCTCCATCCGGGACAAGGGTAGCGAGTACTAGGCACGGTGAGCCATCCGGTATCGCTTTTTACCGAATAGTCATGAGCAGATCAGGCCAGTACAGCGCCATCCCGGATCCGCCCGACGACATGCCGTGTCGGACGGGCGACCAACGGCCCTGGCCTGCTGCCCGGGGTGACGCCTAGGAGCGCCCGCGAACGACAGGGGCAAACGTCCGCGCTTGTGGGACAAACCGGGCCGCATCCGGAGCCAGAGTGCCAAAGCGCTGGTAGAACGCATCAGCACGGGCAAGTATCCAGCCGTGACGCCGTTCGAGACAGGGCCGACCCAAGGGCAGCGCGGTAACATGACCCACTACGGCGCCAGCGGTCGCGACCAGCGGGATCCCGGGCGTGGAGGCACCAGACGACACGCCCGCATCCGGGTCGGCCGCGAGCAGGCCGGCGGCGACCAGGATCGTGTCACCAGGCAGCCAGAAAACGACGAGGATGCCGCTGTCGACGAATACGAGCGTGACGATGACGGCATAGAGCGCCGCTCCGGACAGGCCATCCGCACTCGCACAGTTCGGGTCTGCCTGCCCCCGCAGGCTCGATCATCGTATCCTTCGCGCAACTTCCAGCCCGCTGTTCATATCCAAATCGGTCCATTGTCAACCAAACGGACACGCAACTCCGACTGCCCACAGGAGCCACAACCATGCCCATCGCCACCCCGGACGTCTACGCACAGATGCTTGACCGGGCCAAGACCGAGGCATTCGCCTACCCTGCGATCAACGTTACGTCGTCGGAGACCCTGAATGCCGCGCTGAAGGGCTTCGCCGATGCCGGCAGCGACGGCATCGTGCAGGTCTCCACCGGCGGCGCCGAGTTCCTCTCCGGCACCCGGGTGAAGAACATGGTCCTCGGCGCACAGGCACTCGCCGAGTTCGCCCACCATGTCGCCAAAGCGTACCCGGTCAACATCGCCCTGCACACCGACCACTGCCCTGCGGACAAACTCGACGCCTATCTGCGCCCCCTGCTTGCGATCTCCAAGGAGCGGGTTCTCCGCGAAGGGCGGGATCCGCTGTTCCACTCACATATGTGGGACGGATCGGCAGTCGAGCTGGAGGAGAATCTCAAGATTGCCGACGGCCTCCTGATCGAATGTCACCAGGCAAAGATCATCCTGGAAGTGGAGATCGGTGTCGTCGGTGGCGAGGAGGACGGTGTCGTCGGTGCGATCGACGAGAAACTTTACACCACGCCGACGGACATGTGGCGCACCGCCGAGGTCCTCGGCACCGGCGAACGGGGCCGCTACATGCTCGCCGCAACCTTCGGAAATGTGCACGGTGTGTACAAGCCGGGCAATGTGAAACTCCGTCCGAGCATCCTTCGGGACGGGCAGCAGTATGTCGCGCAGCAGCTCGGCCTGCCAGCCGACGCCAAGCCGTTCGACCTGGTGTTTCACGGCGGTAGCGGTTCCGACCTGGCCGAAATCCGCGAGACGCTGGACTACGGCGTTGTCAAGATGAATGTGGACACCGACACCCAGTATGCATTCACTCGACCTATCGTCGACCATGTCTTCAAGAACTACGACGGCGTGCTGAAAGTGGACGGAGAGGTCGGTGTGAAGAAGCAGTACGACCCACGCAGCTACGGCAAAGCAGCCGAGTCCAGTATGGCCGCCCGTGTCGTGCAGGCCTGCGCAGACCTGCGCTCGGCGGGGCGTTCGTTGACCGGCTGACCCATCCGGCCAAAGGAGGCGCGACATCACTTTTCGCGCCTCCGGCGGCCGCGGGCAAACCAGCTGAGCACATGCATGCGCGCGTTAGCAGTCGATCTCGAGGCACGGCAAGAGTGGACAGCGCGATGTGCTCATACTCACGAACCGCATTCACGGCTTGTTCAGCCACCAGCAATTCTGGTTATGGTCTGCGCCGTGCCCGTCGATACGGCGGGGACACGTCGGGCGGCACGCCGAATCCTGCCCTCGCTCGACGAAAACCAAACTTGCGGCAGGAACGGGGGACCCACTTTCGGACGTCGATATCGGGCGTCCTCGGGGTGAAGCCGTGAAAGCGGCCGGGCAGTCCCAGCCCGAATCCGACAGCTCACCTCGCAGGCGTGGGGAAGGGCATTACCAATATGTCCAGTACACGTTCTCGTGGTCGACATCGTGGAGTTCGCCGCGCCCGGGTCCGTACCCGAGCCATGGTGGTGACCCCGGCCCTGGTCGCCGCGATCGGTGGCGGCATCGCGATGTCACAACCGGCCAGCGCCGCCACCACGTGGGAGGGGCTTCGCCAATGCGAGTCAGGCGGTGACTATGGGGCGAACACCGGCAACGGCTACTACGGCGCCTACCAGTTCTCGCTGGGCACCTGGCAAGGCCTCGGCTACACCGGCCTGCCCAGCAGTGCCTCCCCCGGCACCCAGGATGAGGCCGCGATCAAGCTCGCCGCCCGCTCCGGCTTCAGCCAGTGGCCTGTCTGCGGCAAGGGCATGGGCGCCGACCAGCTCGGGGCTGGCGCCAGCCCAGCCGGCGCTGCTCCCGCACATACCGGCACCTCCGGCGCCAGCGCACCGGACACCAGCGCACCGGATTCGAGTTCATCCGACACCGGCTCGTCACAGGCGCGCTCATATGGCAGGAACGGTGCCTCGCGTTGGGAATCGCGCACGGTGAGTGCGGACACCTCGTCGACTTCCGCTGACGCGACGCCCTTGACCCCCGGCCTCGTCGATCAGGTGCGATCGGACGTGCTGTCGTGGCAGAACCAGATGAACAGTCTTGGTTACAAGATCCAGATTGACGGCCGGTACGGACCCGAGTCGGCCGGCGCGGCCAGCCGCCTGCAGGCCGACAAGGGCCTGGCGGTCGACGGAATCTGTGGGCCGGAGACCTGGGGGGCCACTTTCAGCTGAGGCGCAGCAGGAAGGTCTGCAGCTGATGGTCACGAACTGATGGCCACGAACTGATATAGACCCCGCGAGGACGAGTCGGGCCGGTCCCACCCGCGTGACAACAAACACAACAGAAAAGCACTACGGCGACCGGCCCGATCACTCGGCGTTACGGAAAGCCAGCACAAACGACCCCCCGGCGGGGTCGCCCCAATCGCCGGGTAGAGTGTTCTCTTTCGGCCACGTAGCCCATTCGGGTGATGAAAGTCGGGTCCGTGTAGTTCATCCGACACCCCGATTTGCTTCGAAAGGGCCAGGCTCGCTAGAGTCCTCCCCACTCGCCAGATCGGCGAGGCCGCACGGACGGACGCCGAATCCCGTCCCCGCCCGCCGCGGCAGGACCTACCGCGAAGCCGCACGGACGGGATCGGGGGAACCACATTCGGATACCGACCACCGGTGTCCTTGGGGTAAAGCCTGCGACGCCCATCGGCGTCACCGGCCGGGCATGTTCCCAGCCCGCACCCGACAGCTCACCTCGTAGGCGACGGGAAGGACCGACCCACATGCCGTCTGTCGGCAGGCACCGCGCCCCGCAACAGTCGTCCACCGCAGTCAAGGTCCTGCGTACCACCGGTGCTGTCACAGCACTCGTGGGCAGTGGTCTCGCCGTCGCGGCCAGTCCCGCAGGCGCTGCGACCGCCGACGACTTCGCCAAACTCCGCCAGTGCGAGTCCGGCGGCAACTATCACATCAATACCGGTAACGGGTTCTACGGCGCTTACCAGTTCGACGCCGGAACCTGGCACGGTCTCGGCTATGCCGGTCTCCCCAGTGACGCCCCGCCGGCGCTGCAGGACGATGCAGCCCACAAGCTCTACAACTCTCGCGGTTGGTCCCCGTGGCCATCCTGCTCGGTCAAGATGGGTCTGACCAACAACGGCCCGGCGCCGCAGGTGCCGACAACGGTGCCCAACGTCGCGGCAGTCCAGCAGGCGATCGCTCCGGCGCAGCCCGCAATGACCTTGGACCGTGCGAAGGCGCAGCTGGAATCGTCGAACTTCACCGGTACGACGCTTTCCACCGCTCTGGCCGGACAGGTGCGCGCTGACGCCTACGTCTGGCAGAACACGATGCGCGAGAAGAAATTCATTCTACAGGTGGACGGCCGCTTCGGCGGGGAGTCCCAGGGCCTCGCATCGCTGTACAGCTACCTGACGAGGGTCGACGACGGACAGACCGGTGTGGTCGGTAAGAACCTCTGGGACATCACCGTCACCAGCCCGTCCGCCCTGTGATCTCAGGGGTTCGTATCCCGTAACATCCCATGACTGTTCGAAGGCGGATTCGCCTTCGAACCCTGATCACGCGGCGGACCCGATGGCCCACCCCCCTCCCACCGGGTCCGCCGCGTGAGAACCTGTTTCGACCGATCCCCACTCGGCACAGTGCAACCGGGATCCGGCAGGATGGACCCCATGACGACATCCCCTGGACGGCCGGATCTCCTTGACGGTCCGCCCCCGACAAAACTCACTCTCGATCCGGCTGCCGCCAAAGCGCTCGGCGCCGGCGAGACCCCGGAGACGGTCGCCGGTCGCTTCCCGGACTCAAGCCTCGCCTGGGCGATGCTGGCCGAACGCGCCCTGGATGCAGACGCGGCGGTCACGGCCTACGCCTACGCACGGACCGGATACCACCGCGGCCTGGACCAGCTTCGTCGCGCCGGCTGGCACGGGCATGGGCCGATCCCGTGGTCCCACGAGGCCAACCAGGGCTTCCTACGCGCGCTCGCGGCGCTCAGTCGCGCCGCCGCCGCCATCGGTGAGGCCGAGGAGGCCACCCGCTGCCGGGACTTCCTCGCCGACAGCGATCCCGAAGCGGCCGAGGTGCTTGGCCTTAAATAGGGACGTGGACCGGGACCACCCTGCTGCCCGCTTGGTGGCTTAGAGCGACCGACAATAGGGGACGCGGCGTCGCGGGGCCGGGCGCTCTTACTGACATCCGAGGTAAGTTACAGGTGATGTAAGTAGCGTGCGAGGTAAGCAGGGGCAGGATGGCGTTCGTCAATCGCGTCGAGGAGCTTGCCGCACTGGAGCGCTGGTGGACCTCGACCGACCCGCGACCAGCGGTAATATGGGGGCGACGCAGAGTCGGCAAAACCGCCCTGCTGCACCGCTTCGCCGGCGGTCGACGGTCGATCTTCCACACGGGTGCCGGTCGCGCGGCATCGGGAGAGCTGACGCAGCTGTCCCGTCAGGTCGCGGACGGCATCCCCGGGCGGTTCCGGGACCTGCTCGCACGCCCGTATTCCGACTGGGACGACGCGTTCGACGACCTGGCAGCAGCGGCGGAGCGAGAGCCGCTTCTCGTGGTACTGGACGAGTTCCCGGAGATTGTTGCGACCTCGCCGGATCTTCCAGGAGTGCTGCGGGCCTTTCTTGACCGCGTGGCCGGCAGGACCAAGCTACGGCTGCTGCTGTGTGGATCGGCGGTGCGGCACATGACCGCATTGCAGGAACAACGGGCGCCGCTCTACGGTCGGTTCGACCTGTCACTGTCGCTGCATCCGTTCCGCCCGCACGAGGCCGCCCTGATGCTGCCCGAGCTCACCCCGGCCAACCGGGCCCTCGTGTACGGGCTGGTCGGCGGAGTACCGCTGTACCTGTCCTGGTGGGACCAGAACGCGGACGTCACCGACAACCTGCGGCGGCTGGCCTGCCGGCCGGGGGCGTCGCTGCTCACCGAGGGACAACTCGTGCTGGCAACCGAGGTCGAACACGGTGAGTACCCGGCAGCGGTGCTGCATGCCATCGCCGCGGGCCGCACACAGTACAACGAGATCAAGGATCATATCCGGGCTGAGCCGGCCCGCACCCTGGACCGGCTCATCGAGCTGCGGCTCGTCGACCGGGTAATGCCGGTGACCGACACGGCTCGCAGCCGGCGCCGTGTCTACCGCATTGCCGACAACTTCCTCGCCTTCTATCTCGGGGTGCTCTCCCGCTTCCGTGCCGAGATCGACCGCGGTCTCGGGGAGGCGCTGCTGCCCGTCCTGGTCAGAAGCCTTGACGACCATTTCGGCGCTCCCTGGGAAGAGGCGTTCCGGGAGCATCTGCGACGGCTCGCGGTCTCCGGTTCGCTGGGGCCGGACGTCGTGGCGATCGGGCCCTACTGGGGAACTGGCGGTCAGGACGAGATAGACGCGGTCGTCCTCGCCGGCCGGGAGCGGCGTCCGGTGCTTGCCGGGGAGGCGAAATGGACCCGCAGTGTCGACGGCCGCAGGCTCGCCGCTGACCTGCAGGAAAAGGCTCGCGCCCTGGCGCCCGGCCGGCCCGTGGCGCAGCTACCGGACGACGACGATGCCGGCCCAGCTGCCAGCCAGAATGTGACAGGCCGTTCCGAAGCGGTGCGCCTTGCTCTCTGCGCCCGCGAGGAGATCCGGAACCCACCGACGGGAGTCCTCACCGTCACCGCAGCCGACATCTTCTCTCCGGCCTGACCGGACTCGCGGCAGGCCCCTGCCCCTGCCCCGGATGCGGTCACACGTCACCGCGCACGCAGTGGCTCCATGTCCGAAAGCACAGCCCGCGCCTCAGCCCGGTCGGCCGGGTCTGCGGCAAGAGCTTCAGCCTCAGCGACCAACCGCTCGGCCTGACGCGCACGCCACGCGGAGAGGATCACATCACGGACCCGGTGCTTAAGGACGTGGCCGAGCGCCTGAACCGGTTGCTGTGGGACGGCCCGGCGTCCGCCGACGGGGCCAAGTAAGACCAGAACTGAGACCAGATGACCGACTGTCGAGCCGGCCGATAATGATCGGCTCGACAGAATGCCTGGTAGCACACGGCGGAGGATGAGAGATTCGAACTCTCGAGGGGTTGCCCCCAACACGCTTTCCAAGCGTGCGCCCTAGGCCACTAGGCGAATCCTCCGCTGACAAGCCTATCGGATCCAGGGGACAAGGGAGCCGACGGCCAGCAAGATCCCTGCTGGATCAGAGGGATGCGATCGAGATCTCCGTGGACTTGATCAGCGCCGTGACGGCGACGCCTGAGACAAGACCGAGGTCGACGACGGCAGCCTTGGTGATCGCCGCAATAATCTCACCGCCTCCATCGAGGGCAACCTTCACCACCGCCATCGCACCGCCTACGTCGATCCCGATGATCGTTCCGGGAAGCCGGTTGCGGATACTCAGACCCGACACGGAACCCGTGGCCAGCGCAACCTCGGTGGACTTGACCATGATCCGAACCTGAGAGCCTTCCGCGAGAACAAGATCCTTAATCGACACCGCGGTGACCGCGGCGGTCACCTCCGGACCGCCGACCAGACGGATCTCGACAGTCGCCATCGCCACACCGGAGGTGACGGCAGTAACGGTTCCAACAATCTGGTTGCGGATGCTGACACTCATGTTCGACCTCACCGGCGCTTCCTGGACATCGTTGGTGGTCGGGCTGCCACCACCTTCACACGCAAGGCATTCGGCCAGCCGTCCCGACGGACGCTATAGATGGATTTCAGTAAGTATGCCTGGCTGGCTGATGACGGCTTTCGGGCTACCGATGCGCTGCTGAAGATCCATCCGACAGGCCTTAGACTCACTGGCAGACCCCTCGCGCGGCGTCACCCTCGTGAACCCCCCCAGGGCCGGAAGGCAGCAAGGGTAAGCAGGCTCTGGCGGGTGCGCGAGGGGTCGTCCTCTTCGCGGGGGCCGCGAACCCGGCGACGGCCTTGATCCCGGGCAACGCCCAGCGTGCTGACGAAGCGAGTGATCGACGGAGTAGGTCGGTGATCATGTGAGCGGCGCGTTGTACAACCGGTACCGTCCAGCGACCTTCGCCCAGGTCGTCGGTCAGGAGCACGTGACCGGTGCCCTCATGCAGGCGTTGCAGACGGGCCGCATCCACCACGCCTACCTGTTCAGCGGTCCGCGCGGCTGCGGCAAGACGTCGTCCGCGCGCATCCTCGCCGCCTCCCTGAACTGCGTGAACGGGCCGACGCCCGAGCCGTGCGGGGTATGCGAGCAGTGCGTGTCGATCCGACGCGGTGTGTCCATGGACGTCACCGAGATCGACGCCGCCTCCCACGGGCTTGTGGACGATGCCCGCGACCTGCGGGAACGCGCGTTCTTCGCGCCGGCCTCGGCGCGGTTCAAGGTGTATGTCGTCGACGAGGCCCACATGGTCACCGCGGCGGCTTTCAACGCCTTGCTCAAGGTCGTCGAGGAGCCACCGCCCTACCTGAAGTTCGTGTTCGCGACCACCGAACCCGACAAGGTCATCGCCACCATCCGCTCCCGAACCCACCACTACGCGTTCCGGCTCGTCCCACCCGGAGCATTGCGCGACCACCTCACGTCCGTTTGCGCGTCGGAAGGGGTTGACGTCGATCCGGCGGTACTACCGCTGGTGGTACGAGCCGGCGCAGGCTCCGTCCGTGACTCTCTGTCCGTACTCGACCAGTTGCTCGCCGGCGCGGGGCCGGATGGCCTTGGCTACGATCGGGCGGTGGCGTTACTCGGGATGACCGACGGCGTCCTGCTGGACGAAGCGGTCGACGCCCTTGCCGCCCGGGACGGCGCCACCTCGTTCACCGTTGTCGACAAAGTCGTCTCCTCCGGCCACGACCCCCGCCGATTCGCCATGGACCTGCTGGAACGCCTACGGGATCTGATCGTCTTCTCGGCCGTACCGGACGCGCCCGCCAAGGGACTGCTGGAGAACTACTCACTCGACCAGATCGAACGGATGCGCGGCCAGTGTGGCCGGATGGGCCCGGCCGAGCTTTCCCGGGCCGCGGACGTGGTGCATGCAGGTCTCAAGGAGATGCGCGGGACGACCAGCCCGCGGCTGCTGCTCGAACTGGTCATGGCGCGGGCGTTGCTGCCCACTGCCGGGTCCGACCCGTCGGCGTTGCTGGTCCGCCTCGAGCGGTTGGAACGACGGGCGGATACGGGCGGCATCACCGCTCCGCCGCATGATGCGGCGGCGTCGGCCGGTCTAGGACCGTCAACCGGCCCGGGACGAGCGCCGGCGGCCACACGCATGCCGGCGGCACCCGCAGTTGCGGGTCCGGGTGCCGCCGGGGTACCCGAGCCCGGACCCGCAGCTGCTCCCGGCTCAGCGCAGCCGCCAGCCCCGGCCCGGATTTCCGGGGCTGGCGAGGTCGGCGCACGACCAGCGCCCGGACCCCTCTCCCCCGCCGCAACGCGATCAACCGGCGGTGGCGGTGGCGATGCGGGACGATTGCGAGCGGCCTGGGACGACGTGCTCCGCGCGGCCCGGTCACGCAAGCCCGCCACGCACGCCCTGCTCCAGGAGTACGCCTCAGTAGCCGATGTTCGTGGGGACGAAGTCATCCTCGCGTTCACGGTCGCGACGATCGCCCGGATGTTCGGTCAGGGCAGCAATGTCGAGGTCCTGCGCTCCGCCTTGACAGAGATTCTGGGCGGGACCTGGCGGGTCACCATCGCAGCCGCGGGGGGGCCACCCGGTGCGCCGGGGGGCGGGTCGACCGGTGCGACATCCGGGCCCGGCGGCAGCGGTAGATCAAACGGCTTCGGCGCGGATGGTGCCCCCGGTGTGTCTGGGGGCACCGGTATGCCTGGAACCCCCGGTGGGAACGGTCGGTCAGGCCGGCCGGACGGGAATTCCGGGCCGGAGCCAGCCGGGTCCACCTCACCGCGAGCCTCGGCCGGGCCGGTTCACGCTGTAGCCGTCGCCACACCGCCGCCGGCGACCCAGCCGGGACCACCGACGCCTGCGCACCACCCGACCGGGCGGGCTGTGGCCGCCGCCGAACCGGCGCCGCAGACTCCGGCGGCCGGGCAGATCCGTCATGAGGCGACAATCGTCCGACCAGGGGCAACGCCCGCCGACCGACCGGGTCCACGCGCCGCGGGGGAGGGTCGTGCCACCGCTCACGCAGGCACTGACATGGCCCGACGTTCACCCGCGGCCCCGGAATCATCCTCAGCCCCACCACCGGCACAGGCACCGGTGACGTCGATAACACCAGCGTCGTCAGCCGCCGGCCACGCCGACATCGACGATGATGAGCTCTCCGCCTGCGATGACGACGTGCCGGCGCACCCGGGCGCGTCGCTGTCGGGTGAGGCGGCCGCGATGGCGTTGCTGCAGGCCGATCTCGGCGCCACCGTGATCGACCAACCCATCGACTGACCGCGCGCCGGACGGACCGGACATTCCTCGGTCAGCGGCCCCTGGGCGCATCGGACCCCGGACGTAGGCTCATGGACATGTCGAACCCGCAGATACCTGGGCCGGACATCGGCCAGATCCTCATGCAGGCCCAGCGGATGCAGGCCGAGTTGCTGAACGCCCAGCAGGAACTCGCCGACAGCAGAGTGGACGGCACCGCGGGCGGAGGTCTGGTGAAAGCCACTGTGACCGGCGGCGGCGAGTTGGTCGATCTCATCATCAGTCCCGCCGCGGTCGATCCGGCCGACACCGAGACCTTGGCGGACCTCGTCCTCGCGGCCGTTCGGGACGCCGCCGGCAACGCGCGCGGACTCGCCGCGGAGCGGATGGGCCAGGTCACCGGCGGACTGGGCGACGCTCTAGGCGGCCTGGGTGTTCCGGGCGGACCGTCAGGTCTGGCAGGCGGGTCGGGGTCGGGGTCGGGGTCGAGGCTGCAAGCCCCAGGGCTGGGATGACAGACATGCCGATCGGCGACTGGCTCGTGCCTGGCGGCCACGTCGGGGCAGGTCGGTGACGATGTACGAGGGGATCGTCCAGGATCTGATCGACGAGCTCGGCCGGCTGCCGGGTATCGGCCCGAAAAGCGCGCAGCGGATCGCTTTCCATCTTCTCTCCGCGGACCCCGTCGATGTGCGGCGCCTTGCGGCGACGCTGAACGAAATCAAGGACAAGATCCGGTTCTGTCGGCTGTGCTTCAACGTCGCGCAGGCGGAACTGTGCCGCATCTGCTCCGACCAGCGACGTGATCCGGCCCAGATCTGCGTCGTCGAGGAGTCGAAGGACGTCGTCGCCATCGAGCGGACGCGGGAGTTCCGGGGGCGCTATCACGTCCTCGGCGGCGCGATCAATCCGATCGGCGGAGTGGGCCCTGATGATCTGCACATCCGGGAGCTGATCGCTCGGCTTGCCGATGGGACGGTGACCGAACTGATTCTCGCAACCGATCCCAACACCGAGGGTGAAGTCACCGCGTCCTACCTGGCTCGGCAGATCGCTCCGATGGGATTGAAGGTCACCCGCCTGGCCAGTGGCCTGCCGATGGGTGGCGATCTGGAATGGGCGGATGAGGTGACTCTCGGTCGGGCCTTCGAAGGCCGCCGCGTCGTCACCTGAACGCCTGACCAGGCCACCACCGGGCCGGATACTCCACGGTCGGTGGCTGTACGAGGTGGGACAGTGTGACCCTGCGCCGCGCGTGAAGGCCTGCGAACACCTCTCGACTACTGTGGGGCAGCTCTTGCCGAGTTCGGCAGCTGCGGCGCGGTCACCAGCTCTTTCCGCACCGCCTGTGGCCACACGGGAATAGCAGCCCTGTCCAGATAGCGTTCGCGGCCCGGTCGTCCGCGCACGAATGAACTTCTACGACCGTCAGGAGCACACGGCAAATGATCATTAGTGCACACGTGGGTGCAGGGGCGCTGGTCGGGACGGCACTACGTCGGCCGATACCCGCGTTTGCGGTGGGTTTCGCCTCTCACCTGGCAATGGACATGGTGCCGCACTGGGGTACCGGCCCGGGGCTGGGCTGGATTCCGGTGGCCCGACGCGACGGCGTGGCGGGTCTGCTCGCAATGGGCATTCTGACGGCGGCCGCACCACCCGGCCGGAGGCTCGCAGTGCTGGCCGGCATGAGCGGGGCCTGCCTTCCCGACACCGACAAAATCGGCATCTACTTCGCCGGCCGCAGTCCGTGGCCGAAGCGTTTCGATCGCTTCCACGGCCGTATCCAGCGGGAGTCCGCCGACCTGCTACCCCAGGATGTACTCGTCGCCGCCACGCTCAGCGCAACCGCGGCCGGGCTGCTACACCTTCTGGGCCGGGGTCGTAGTTGAGCAAACCCGAAGAGTTTGCTCGTGTCGAAATGCTGAAAACAGGGGAATCCGGCGATGGGTCGATACGGGGAACAGCTCTGGGCCCCGAACCCGGCCGCACCGTTGCGCGGGCGCCGCATGGGGGTGTACCGCCCGTACTGTCCCGATCCTCTTGCCGGGTCGCCGCCGAGTCTCCACGATGATCTCATCGCCCGCGCGACCGCCGTTGAGGCGGGCATCCGGTCGCTGACCGGCACGGTCATGGTGAGCCTGGATCGGCTGGCCGGCTTTCTCCTGCGGTCCGAGGCGGTCGCATCGTCACGCATCGCGGGCATCGGCGTCCCTCCCCAGCAGGTCGCCCTGGCGGAGTTCGCGACCGGAGCCGGTGCCGACAGCGTCGTCGAGGGCTTCAGCGTGAACGCCCGTCGGGTCGCACGCAACATCGCCGCGCTTCGCCATGCGGTCACCGATCTGACCGAAGCCGAGGCGATCACCGTGGACGGCATTGTCAACCTGCAACGGACCCTGCTCCCGGGCCACCGGCACACCGGCCCGCGGTCGGTTCAGACCTGGCTCGGCGGGAGCGAGTGGAACCCCTTGGACGCAGCGTTCATACCTGCGCCACCGTCCGAGGTGGTCAGACTGATGACTGATCTTGCCGTCTATGCGTCAGGCGACGCCCATCCACCGTTGATCCAGGCAGGGCTCGTCCACGCCCAGTTCGAGACCATCCAACCGTTCGACGACGGCAACGGGCGGGTGGCGCGGACGCTGATCCACGCTGTGCTTGCCCGGCGGGGGCTGGTCACGCCCGCCATGCTACCGATCAGCCTCGCCTTTGTGAGCCGGTCCGACCGGTATGTGACGGCCCTGGCAGCCTACTGCCACGACGGTCCGCCCGGCGGCCGGGCCGCCCATGCCGCGTTGAACCAGTGGTTGACCTTCTTCCTCGACTCCGTGGTCGTGGCGATCGAAGAGGCCCGTGCCTTCGCGGACGAGGTCGCCGAACTACGCCGGTCCTGGGACACCCGGCTGGCAGCCTGCCGGGAGCAGACCGTCGTGGTTCGCAACCGGCCCCGGGAACCGTCAACCGCCGATCGGTTACTCACCGCCCTACCCGGATCCCCGGTGGTCACCGCGGCCAGCGCGGCGCGCATTCTGGACGTGTCCGTGCAGGCCGCGTGGGCAGCGGCCGAGGAACTCGTCGGCGCGGGCATCCTGCGCCGACGGCAGATCGGACGCGGCACCATCGGCTACCTCAGCAGGGAGGTGTCCGACCTGCTCACTTTCGCCGAACGCCGGCTGGGGGCCGTCAAACGGGCCTGATCCGCGGCTGGGCCTCGGCTGGGCTACCGCCGGCCCGCAGCCGACCCTCGGCCGGGCCATAGCCGGCCCGTGCTCAGCCGGCCCGTGCTCAGCCCGCCGGGAACAGAACCGCGGCGCCGGTCACCCGGTCCGCCGCCAGGTCGATCAGCGCCTCGTCCGCCCGGTCGAGCGGATACGGCTGGACCGTGACGGTAAGCCGATGCCGCTGAGCAAGCTCGAGGAACTCACGCCCGTCCGCCCGGGTGTTCGCGGTCGTGCTCCGCACCGTCCGTTCCTGGAACAGGTGGCGCTGGTAGCTCAACGCCGGCACATCGGACAGGTGGATACCGGCGACCGACAACGTCCCGCCCCGGTCCAGCGCTCCCAGCGCAACAGGCACCAGATCGCCGACCGGGGCGAACAGGACCGCAGCGTCCAGCGGCTCCGGCGGGGCGTCGTATGGCCCGGCGGCTGACGACGCGCCGAGCGAGAGCGCGAGTTGCCGCGCCGTCTGCGACCGGGTCAGAACGTGGACCCTCGCGCCCTGCGCCAGCGCCACCTGTGCGGCCAGGTGGGCGGACGCGCCAAAACCGTAGATCCCGAGGCGTCCGCCGGGTGGCAGCTCGGCGCGGCGCAGCGCCCGGAAACCGACAATGCCGGCGCACAACAACGGCGCCAGCTCGCCGTCGGAGTAGCCCTCAGGCAGCCGGTAGGCGTAGTCCGCGCGGACGACGGCGTACTCGGCATAGCCGCCGTCAGCATCCCAACCGGTGTAGCGGGAGACCAGACACAGGTTCTCCGCGCCGCGCCGGCAGTAGGTGCACGTCCCGTCGGTCTCCCGCAGCCAGGCGATCCCCAGCCGGTCACCGGGGGCGACGTCTTCCACCTTGGGGCCGATTGCATCGACATAGCCGACCACCTCGTGCCCGGGAACCGTGTTGGGCCGGCGCGGCCGTAGGTCGCCCTCGGCGAGATGCAGGTCGGTACGGCAGACCCCGCACGCCGCGACCCGCAGACGCACCTCGCCGGCAGCGGGTTCGGGCACGGGCAGGGCCGTGCGCTGCAGCGGTCGCGCCGGCGCCGGCGCCGGTGTGGTGACCTGCCAGGCGGTCATCGTGGGCGTCATACCCGTGACCTTCCCAGATCCGCCCGCCACCTACCGATCACCCACCGTTGCCCGTCGGTGGACGGGGAGCCGGAGCATCGCCGTCCACCGACAGGTCACCTCACGCGAGGTGTCAGATGTTGACACCGTGGTCACGGGCGAGACCGCTAAGGTCGTTGTGGCCCTGGCCGACCGCCCGGAACTTCCATTCCGCACCGTTGCGATAGACCTCGCCGAATATCACCACCGTCTCGGTGGAGTAGTCCTCGGAAAGGTCGTAACGGACCAGTTCCGTCCCGGTCTGGTCGACAACGCGGATGTAGGCGTTGCGCACCTGCCCGAAGTTCTGGTGCCGTTCCTGCGCACCGTAGATCGACACCGGTACGACAATCTTGTCGATTTCGGCCGGTACCTGACCGAGGTTGATGACGACCGACTCGTCGTCCCCCTCGCCCGCGCCGGTGAGATTGTCACCGGTGAGGGTGATGGCGCCCTCCGGGGACTTCAGATTGTTGAAAAAAACAAAATGCTCGTTGGTGAGGGCCTTGCCGTCGGCCTTCACGCCGATAGCGGAGGCGTCCAGGTCGAAGTCGGTTCCGGTGGTGGTGCGGGCATCCCAACCGAGCCCGACCGTCAGCGCGGTGAGCTGGGGCGTGCCCGCCTCAGCCGCCTGCTTGGTCAGGCTGACGTTGCCGCCCTTGGCGAGGCTGATGGCCATCTCTAGATCGTCCCCTCTGATCGGTCCGCGCCGACGCGGATCGTCCCGTTCAGGTACAGACCTACCCTGAGGACTTCCGGCGACGCGAAAAGGTCATGATCACGTGACCTGGGCTTAACAGCTACGAAAGAACCTTCGCACACGCTAGGGCACCCGCCTACCGCCAGCGCGGTCGGGTGCGGTACAGGCCGAGCCCCGCCACAACCGGTGACAGGCATCAGCACCACCCGGTGACGATCATGATCACGTCCGACGGCACCGTACGTGATCTCCACCAAACCTCAGGTCACTCGTTCCGAGCACCTGACCCCCAGCGGAGATCCATGCCGTCCGCCTGGCCTGGACGACCGGCGCGGCGTAACACCGAACGTCGAGTTACGACATCCCGTGGACTACTCAGGGAACGGAACGATGGGTGGCGAAATATCAACATCCCAGGGAAGGTTCCTGGGCAAGGACGATGGGGATGAGTCCACACCCCGTCGACGACAAGACCTCCACCATCTCCACCCTCAACCGTCGATCCGACGGGACACCGCTTAAAGGCCACGGTGGCGATGGTTGGATCCCCACTCATCCAGGTGACCGCATCCAGATCGGACACGAGGACAAAAAGTGCCTCAGCGTCACACCGAACCAGCCGCACCGGAACGGTTAGAAAAATCGTCCCGCCATAGTCGCCGCTGAGAACCACTGCAGCCTGGGAGGCTTGACGCGCCTGTTGCAGCGATTCATATACAAACGACTCGCCGTCAGTGGAGTCAAAGGAAAAAGATCATCGCCGTCCGGACAAAATTGGTCGTTCTCATCGGACCGGCGGGTATCGGATATCCGAAATCTGATCGCTGCCCGTTCGCGCCGCTTCATATGCCGTGCCTGCGGACGGTACGCCGACCGGTTCGGCGGCCCCGCTGAGGGCGCGCTCTCGACCAGATCCGTCCGCTGCGAGCCAGCTTTCGTGTAACTTCGGCAGAATAACGGAGGTGCTCTGCTCATGCTGGACAGCTGTTGACAGCGTCCACTCCTGGACCTTGACGTAGTCGTATGGCCCGGTCGTCCCACCAGAGGTCATACCTGCCGCGTGAGCAGCCAACTCCTCCAGAAGACCCCGCGCAGACCCAGTCCCCTGAGAATCCACAGCCAGGGAAGGATGCGTCGCGGCGAAAACACCTCCGCTGCCCGGGTCCGGAGACTGACCAGAGCCATAAACGAACACACCCACGAAGATTGACGACGCAGCGACCAGACCGGTAGCCCCTGCTCGCACTGACCACATACTAGCGATCTTCCGTCTGGAAACTGAAAGGCGCGATCCCGTCCTCGATACGGCGAAGACCTTGGCACGATCAGTTCGCAAAAAGATCACTCCGATGCAGGTCTACGGTATCCACCTGGCGCCCCACTTCCAGGAGCTCCCAGGCGAACCGTGGCCGTTTGCGAGCCCCTGGTCGTCAGGGATGCGAGAGCGGGCTACGGGCCCGGGTCCGCGATGACGGACCCGGGCACTGGCCGCCCGGCTCTTATTTCGTGCAGGGCACGTTGAACAGGCCGTCGGCCGCCGCGGTGACGATGTTGGTGCACGAGACGATGTTGCTGGTCTTGTCCGGCTTGTCGATGCTGACGCCGTAGCCGGGGCCGTCGACGTTGAGCTTGTTCCCGGTAATGATGTTCCCCGTACCCCAGCCATCGATGATGACGTGGGTCTGGATACCGTCCTTCGGACTGTCCACCCCGGTGTTGCCCTCGATGAGCCAGTCATTGCCCTTCACATCGACCCACGAGTCCGCGGAGTTGTCGCCCGTGATGGCCGAACCGTTGAAGGTGTTGTTACCCAGGAGACCGCCGCTGGTGGCCTCCTTGATGTCAATCGCCTCCGCGGTCACCCCGCTGATCGTGTTTCCAATGATCTTGTTGCGGTCGGAGTTGTCCGGCTTCCCGCCACTGACCTTGTCCCAGTTCGACTTGGCCGTGCCGATGTAGATGCCTTCCCCGAAGCCCGGTTCCTTGCGGCCGGTACCGCTGACGGCGCATCCAACGACGAAGTTGTCGCTGGAGAAGTTCCGCAAGTGGATGCCCTCGTCCCCGACGTTGCGCACCAGCAGCCCGGAGATGACCGCCCCGTTGGTCTGATCGGTCATCACCCCCTTCTGGCCGCTCTGGATCGTGAAGCCCTCCAGCCGCCAGTAATCGGCGTTGTCGAGGTGGAAGGAATAGCCGCTGTCGATCGAACCACCGTCGATCACCGCGTTGCGTGAGCCACGTACCGTGATCGGAGCCTTCGCCGTCGCCGGCCTGTTGGCGACGAAGTGCCCGCTGTACTGTCCGTCCGCGAGCGCGATGAGGTCTCCTGGCTGAGCTGCCGCGAGAGCGGCGGTCAGCTGCTGGGCTGTTGATACCTTCACCGTCCGCAATGGTGCCGGCGCCGAAGGTACCCCCGGAATCGCGGCG
>NZ_CAUVXG010000001.1:122039-277694 GCF_963555885.1 Protofrankia sp. Cr2 | reverse complement strand
CCGCCGGCCGGGAGAGCCGGAAGGGTCTGCGCGGCCGACGGGGCCTGCACGCCGTGCGTAGCGGTCGGAGACGGGACAGCAGCCGCGGCCGGCGGCGTGGTTGCGGTGCCGGCGGGAGCCCGAAGTGGCGTCTGGCTTCCCGTGGGGGACGCCGTACCGTGGGCGGGTTGCGTCAGGCCCGAATCAGCTGGCTTACAGGCGGCAAGCCCACCGGCGAGGAGAGCGGCGGAGAGCACCACGGTCGCATTCCACCGGGCACTATACTTGATCATCACTGGCTCTTCAAGCCCTTCGTCAGTCCCCATCTTGGTGTCCCCCCCAAGTAGGACGAACGGAGCATAGCGGTACCGCGACCAGCGCACTCAACCGGGTGTGCACGAGGCGGCGAACAGTAGCCACCATCCGTAGTGACGGCACAGTACATAATTCGGTGAAATTTTCTGTTATCGCTCGATGAACATATAAAATACCGGCTTCATCCCATATCATGGGATCATGACCGGTGACGCACCGTTGGCACCACCGCCGGCGGGTCCGGTGGAACACCCACGGACGAGACAGGCCCACATCCCGTACCGCACACACATCCGCGCCCTACACAAAATGGCGATAGTAGATTTCCAGGAAGACCATAAGGAGCCCTTTTCGCAACAGTCAAAATATGATAACGACTGCCCTGCGGCTGAACTCATTCCCCGCGGGTGACCAGGCAGCCCGCGGCTCCGGCGAGACAGCTCGGTAGCCTGACGGAAAGCAGCCCGTCCACAGATCTTCTCGCCTCCCCGCAGCGCCCGGTAACCTGGGGCACATGGCGGTCGTGGTGGCGAAGTTCGGCGGTTCCTCCGTCTCGAATGCCGACCGGATCAAACGAGTCGCCGAGCGAATCGTGGCCCAACGCCGTTGCGGCGACGACGTGGTGGTCGTGGTGAGCGCTATGGGTGACACTACCGATGACCTGCTCGAACTCGCCGAACAGGTCACGCCCGTCCCACCGGCCCGCGAGCTCGACATGCTGCTCACCGCCGGTGAACGCATCTCAATGGCGCTGCTGGCCATGGCGATCTCGAACCTGGGCGCCGAGGCGCGCTCGTTCACGGGCTCCCAGGCCGGGGTGATCACTACGTCGGCGCACGGCAAGGCCCGCATCATCGATGTCACGCCGGGACGCATCCGCGACGCTCTGGACTCGGGAGCGATCGCGATCGTCGCCGGGTTCCAGGGAGTCAGCCAGGACACGAAGGACGTGACGACGCTCGGGCGAGGCGGCTCGGACACGACCGCCGTCGCCCTCGCAGCCGCCTTGCATGCCGACTTCTGCGAGATCTACACCGATGTGGACGGCGTTTTCACCGCCGACCCGCGGATCGTGCCGGACGCACGCCGCATCGAGTGCATCTCGTACGAGGAAATGATGGAGATGGCGGCCTGCGGAGCCAAGGTGCTGATGCTTCGCTGTGTCGAGTACGCACGCCGCTACACCGTCCCCGTACACGTCCGGTCCTCGTTCTCCTTGAAGCCGGGTACGTGGGTCACCGAGATTCCGGAGGCAGATCTCGTGGAACAGGCCATCATCCGTGGAGTCGCACACGACCAGAGCGAGGCGAAGGTGACCGTTGCCGGCTGCCCGGACAAGCCCGGCGTGGCCGCCGCCGTGTTCCGGGCCGTCGCCGACGCGGACGTCAACCTCGACATGATCGTACAAGTCGGGTCAGTTGCCGGCACCGGACGGACCGACATCTCCTTCACCCTCCCCAAGACCGACGGCCGCACCGCGCTGACCGCGCTGGAGAAGGTCCGTGGTGAGATCGGTTTCGAACGGACCCTGTATGACGATCACATTGGTAAGGTCTCGCTGATCGGCGCCGGGATGAAATCGCACCCGGGGGTGTCGGCCCGGTTCTTCGGCGCACTCGCGGACGCCGGGGTCAATGTGGAGATCATCTCGACCTCCGAGATCCGGATTTCGGTGGTCATCCGCGACACCGATCTGCCGGTCGCGGTCCGGGCCGTCCACAGCGCGTTCGAACTCGGCGATCCGAACAGTCAGGCGGTTGTATACGCGGGGACCGGTCGATGACCACGCCGGCGGCCGGCGGCCGTCCCACGCTGGCCGTCGTCGGCGCGACCGGTGCGGTCGGCACCGTGATGCTGTCGCTGCTGGACGAACGCCCGGACATCTGGGGCGAGATCCGCCTGATCGCCTCCGCCCGGTCCGCCGGGCGCCGCCTGCGGCTGCGCGGCGGCGACGTCGAGGTACTCACGCTGGCCCCCGAGGTCTTCGACGGTGTCGACATCGCCATGTTCGACGTCCCGGACGAGGTCTCCAAGCAGTGGGCACCGGTCGCGGCATCCCGCGGGGCGACCGCGGTTGACAATTCAGGCGCCTTCCGGATGGAGGCGGACGTCCCACTGGTCGTCCCCGAGGTGAACGCACATGCGGCAGCGGACCGGCCTCGCGGGATCATCGCCAACCCGAACTGCACGACGCTGTCGATGATCGTCGCGGTTGGCGCGCTGCACCGCGTGTTCGGGCTGGAATCCCTGGTCGCAACGTCCTACCAGGCAGCGAGCGGAGCAGGCCAGGCCGGTATCGACACCCTCTACGCCCAGCTCGCCACCGTCGTCAGCGCCATGCCAACGCCCGGCGGGTCCACTGACAGCAGGTCCACCGGCGACACCGGGCTCGGACCCGGGCAGAGCGCCGGGGACGTCCGCAAGGCCATCGGGGAGCACGGGCTCGGCCCGTTCCCTGCGCCGCTGGCCCTGAACGTCGTGCCGTGGGCCGGTTCGTACCGGGATGGCGGCTGGTCGTCCGAGGAAATGAAAATCCGGAACGAGTCCCGAAAGATCCTGGGGATTCCCGGGCTCAAGGTGTCCGCAACCTGTGTACGGGTACCCGTCGTGACGACCCACGCGGTGGCGGTGCACGCGCGGTTCGCGCGCCCGGTGGCCGCGGATGACGCACGGGCCGTCCTACGTGCGGCGCCTGGAGTGGCCGTCCTGGACGACCCGGCAGCGGGAGACTTCCCCACACCGGCAGACGTCGTCGGTACCGATCCGACCTGGGTCGGGCGCATCAGGCAATCGCCCGACGACCCGTGCGAGCTCGCCATGTTCGTGTGCGGCGACAACCTCCGCAAGGGCGCGGCGTTGAACACCCTTCAGATCGCCGAACTGCTGGTATCCCACGGTCGGTAGTTCACCGTGGCACCATGGCTGACGGAACTGATTCCATAGACGTTTCATCCGACGGATGTGCGCAACAGGAAAATTCGGTGAACAGTTTTCATTCGACGACTTGAAGATCGAAATTGACACATCCGACATGCTGGACACGCATGTTCAGCCAGACGAAAACGCACGATCCACCGAAAGGAAAACGACAGGGGAACAAAACCGACCCGCCCCGACCACGCACGAATCGCCCCGCTACCGGCAAATGACAAGGGCCCGCCCCCTCAGTTGAAGATGGCGGACCCTCGCCCTACGACTGTGGAGTTACGTCCCTCGTGGCTCAGACGACCCGAACGGCGTCAGCCTGTGGACCCTTCTGTCCCTGGGTCACTTGGAACTCGACCCGCTGCCCCTCTTCCAGGCTCTTGTACCCGTCCATGTCAATCGCGCTGTAGTGGACGAAGACATCCGAACCGCCGCCGTCCACGGAGATGAAGCCGAAGCCCTTCTCCGAGTTGAACCACTTAACCGTGCCCTGAGCCACGTGCCGTTCTCCCTGCTGGTGCAGTCAGGACCCACACCGCGCGGGCCCCGGACCGTCTGAAGTGGGATTTTGACGCTCCCACGACAGTGTTCGCCGTCGGCGCCCCTTGTAGACGCCAACCGCCGAACTTGGCCATGGAAGACGCTACACGGCTACAGGCCATCACGGGAGGTCTCTGGGGAAGGAAGTCCACTACATACCTCACGTGCCAGATGACGCCCTAACGCCCGCGGTAACCCACCGCAACCGCAGACTGCGGGCGTCCAGCGGCTGCCGCCGACCGCTTCGGGCGGACTGGACGCCGTCACGGTAGGCACGCCGACAGCACTGTTGATAGCGAGCCCTTCGGGCACGCCCGGCGGCGCGGCGCTCGCTGAGGGCAGGTCGCCTGCCACTCGAATGGGGACTCAAAGCAGCAATCTGATTACTCAGAGTAATTCACACGACGCATGTTTCGCCCCACAGATCTGTGCGACCACATAGTGCCCCTAAGAGCGCCCGAGACCAGGCTGACGATGTGTCCGGACCCGCCCTAGGGCTCCGGGGACTGCGGCCTCCGGGCGCGATCCGACGATCGTCGCGCGCCCTTTGGCCCTCTCGACGATGTCAACAGGACAAGCATGACATCGCTGGCATTCCCCGCCGCCAGGACTTCCGGCCCTGTGGATGCTTTCATGCTGGAGAAGCCAGCCCGGTCCCGGTCGCTCTCAGCTGGGAGTGTTCGTGACCATCCGGTTCGGGGAATCTCGCATGGGGGTGCGCACTGACCATGACCCTTCCTACAGCGCTCTTGGGCGCGACCGGTTTGAACATCACCCGGGTCGGCTTCGGCGCCTGGGCGATCGGCGGTGCAGAACACGCATTCGGATGGGGCGCCCAGGACGACGATGAATCGGTGGCCGCCATCAGGCATGCCGTCGAACACGGCGTGAACTGGATCGACACAGCGGCGGTGTACGGGCGTGGGCACTCCGAGCAGGTCGTGGCACGAGCACTCACGGATTTCAGTGCCGATGACCGGCCGTACGTGTTCACCAAGTGCGGCATGGTCTGGGATGCGGAGGCAACGTCCCTGCCCGTCATGGTGGGAGCGCCCGAGTCAATCCGCCGTGAGGTGGATGGGTCCCTGCGACGATTGAAGATCGATAGAATCGATCTTTACCAGCTGCACTGGCCACCGAAAGACGGCACACCGATCGAGGATTCCGTCGCGACCCTGCACGAACTGCGCGCGGAAGGAAAGATTCGGTTGGTCGGCGTGTCCAACTTCAACGTCGAGCTGCTCGAACGTGCCGCGCACGCAGGTGGGGTCGATGTACTCCAGCCGCCGTTCTCGGCGATCAGGCGGACCGTGGCCACGGATGTCCTGCCCTACTGTGCGAAGCACAACATCGGGGTGATCGTCTACAGCCCGATGCAGTCGGGGCTTCTCACCGGGGCATGGACGGCGCAGCGCTCGGCGGATCTGCCGGCCGACGACTGGCGGCGTGGGTCGGCGGACTTCACCGGCGAGGCGCTGCACAGCAATCTCGCTCTCGCCGACATCCTGCGGACAGTGGCAAAGCGACACGACACGACCGTTGCTGCGGTCGCCGTCGCCTGGACCCTGGCGTTCGACGGCGTGAGCGCGGCGATCGTCGGCGCACGCAGGCCGACCCAGGTAGACGGATGGATCACCGCAGCCGGTCTCACGCTGACCGCGGACGACCTCGATGACATCGAGCTGGGCATTGATCGCCTCGGGGTCGGCGCCGGGCCGTCCCGGCTGACGGGCTGACGGGCTGACGGGCTGACGGCGACGGTCAGGGCTCCCGCAGCACATAGCCGAATCCGCGCTGGGTGTGGATCAGCGGCGGTCCGTGCGGCGCGAGTTTGCGTCGCAGATAGCTCACGTACTGGTCGACGATGGTGTGGCCGCCGTCGAAGTCGTAGTTCCAGACCGCGTCAAGGATCTGGGCACGGGAGAGCACCCGGCGCGGGTTCGCCAGCAGGTATCGCAGCAGCTTGAACTCGGTGGGCGACAGCTCGAGCGGATGACCGTCACGGGTCACCTCGTGGGTGTCCTCGTTCAGAACGAGATCGGCGAAAGCAAGCACCTGGACGGTCAGTGGTAACTGGTCACGTCGCGCCCGCCGGAGCACTGCGCGCACCCGGGCCACCAGTTCGTCGATGGAAAAGGGCTTGGTCACGTAGTCGTCGCCGCCATAGGTCAGACCGGCGACCTTGTCGGCCTGACGATCACGGGCGGTCAAAAAGATCACCGGAGTTTCGATACCCGCGTCACGCAGCCGGCGGCAGACCTCGAAGCCGTCGGTGTCGGGCAGCAACACGTCAAGCACCACAAGATCGGGTGCGGTCTCGGTGACAGCGGCGATCGCATCCCGGCCGGAAGCGGCGGTGACCACGTCGAAGCCATGGAAACGCAGGGACATGCGCACGAGATCGACGATGTTCGCCTCATCGTCCACCACCAGGACCCGCATCGGCTGCGGATCACGGTTCCCGTTCTCGCTCATGTGCTTCCCACCCCTCCTGCATGTCGCGCAGGCCGTAATCACACCGACCGAACATGTGAGTTCCATTCGAGCCGAACCATCTGTTCGCACATCCAACTCTCACAAACGCCGGGCAGGCTCCGGAGATGTAAGGACTCCCCCTGGCAGTCCCCCTCCGAAGAGGTGTCGAACAACGATGAACCGTCATCACGCCAGTCGCTCCCGGATGGCCGCCGTGATCCTTGCCGGCGTCGCGGTTCTTCCGCTGGCAGCGTGCCAGGCCGGTGCCCGTACCGCCCACACGACCGTGGCCGCGGGAACCACGCAGGCTTCCACCGCCTCCTCATCGGAGGTGACGACCACCGCCACGTCCGTAACCGCGCCCGCGACGGCGCCCGCTACGGCTCCGCCGGCCACCGTGCCCGCCGGGCGCGGAACCGGTGGCCCAGGATCCCTGACAGTATCGATCACATCACCAGTCGCTGTTGCCGGCCATGTGGACACCACCGTCACCTGCGAGGCCGGCCGACGCTATGCCGAAACCGCCAATGGCGTCATTCGCGGATACACCGTCGCCGAGACCGTGCGGGTCGCCGCCTACCACGGCCCCGGGTCCTACCCGGCCCTGGTCACCGTTTCGGTCAGCTCATCCGCCGAAGGCACGTACGCGGTGGAGGCCATCGCAACCACCGCCGCGATCACGTCCACGGGCGGTTCGCTGTCATTCAGCGGACAGACCTCAGCGGGCCGCACCCTGGCCGGTTCGATCAGCTGGTCCTGCTCCGCATAAGAGCGCCCGGCAACAGGGGGGCCAAAGGCGATGCGATCGTGGTTCTGGCCCATCGCCGGAGGGCCGCCGTCCCCGTCGGCAATACCGCGCCGCTCGCCGCGGGGGCAGTGCGCACAGCCACGCTCACCGACATCACACTGACGACCGTGGGAGACAACTCGTCCGGTCTCGTCCTGGTCGTCGAGGACGAGCGACATATCGCCGACATCATCCGGCTGTATCTGGCCCGTGACGGGTTCGGTGCGCATGTCTGCCCCGACGGCGCGGACGGCCTGGCCGCGGCCAGACTGCTGGCGCCGGTAGCAATCATTCTCGACATCCGCCTTCCCGGGATGAACGGCCTGGACATCGTCCGGACGTTGCGGAGCGAGGAGAACTGGATCCCCGTACTCATCGTGACCGCTCGCGACGACGAAGCGGACCGGATCCTGGGTCTGGAGTTGGGTGCGGACGACTATGTCACCAAGCCCTTCTCCCCGCGCGAACTCGTCACCCGACTGCGCACGGTGTTACGCCGCACGGCCGGCACCCCGGACATCTCGCAGACCCTGCGGGCCGGCACCGTCGTGATGGACCTCGGCCGCCGCCGCGTGCTGGCCGACGGCCGGGATGTCGTCCTCACGGCGACAGAGTTCGACCTGCTGTCCACCCTGCTGCGGCGGCCCGGTCTGGTCCACTCCCGGGAACGGCTGCTGTCACAGGTGTGGGGATATTCGGCGGCGGCGGGCACGCGGACCGTCGACGTCCATGTCGCCCAGGTCCGCGCCAAGCTCGGCGACGCAAGTCCGATCCGGACGGTGCGCGGTGTCGGCTATACCGCCGACGCCTGAGCTCCGGCGCCGGTCCTGGTCTTGGACCAGGACCAGGACCAGGACCAGGACCAGGACCAGGACCAGGACCAGTCTTGCGCTGCGAGCGGCCGTTCTGGCCACCGCCGTAGCCACGGTCACGGCCGTCCTCACTGGAGCGATCTTCCTGAGGTTGATCGGTGGAGCCACCGACGACCAGGCCCGGCGGGCGTTGGGACGACAGGCCGACCTCGTCGCGCAGTTCTACGACCGCCCGGCGAAGACCGTCGAATTCAGGCCGGGCGCGGTCCGGATGCTCGTGGCCCAACAGATCACCGTCATCCGCCTCAACGGCGAAGGAGTCGTGACGTCAAGCTGGGGAGCGCGTGGCGCCGGGCGGGCCGAGTTGTCGGGCGAAGTCCTGGCCAGACTGAGCGCCGGTGATCCGGTCGGACGGGCCGCCACTGTCACGGGACATCCGGTGAACATCGCCGCCCGACCATTGACGGACGGGGGTGCGGTGGCCCTGGTGCAACCGGCGTCCCAGGGTCGGGAACTCAGCGTGCCCGTCTCGCGCCGGCTCGCGATCGCGCTCGTTGTCGCACTGTGCGCCGCGACCGCGATGGGCTTGCTGCTCGCCCGCCGGCTCGCGCGTCCCCTGCGGGCCATGGCCGGCGCGGCACACGAACTGGCCGCTGGCCGCCGCGACGTTCGGGTCGAGGTCTACGGGCCGGCGGAGATAGCCGAGGTGGGCGAGGCGCTCAACAACCTCATCGCCGCCCTGATAATCAGCGAGGAACGGCAACGTGAATTCCTGCTTTCTGTTTCGCACGAGTTGCGCACACCGTTGACCGCGATCCGTGGCTTTGCCGAGGCCCTGGTGGATGAGATCACCCCGGCTGATTCGGTGGCGGCGACCGGCCGCGTACTGCTCGCCGAGGCCCTGCGGCTCGACCGTCTGGTCCGCGACCTTCTCGACCTGGCCCGTCTGGGTGCCGATGACTTCCGCGTCGATCTGGACGCCGTCGATCTGACGGCGGTCGTCAGCGCCGCCGCGCAGGTCTGGGAGCGGCGGTGCGCGGCCGAAGGGGTCGAGCTGCGGGTGGAGATCCCGACCGGCCAGCTCGTCGCCGTAACCGACGCGGCCCGGTGCCGGCAGATCATCGACGGGCTAGCCGAGAACGCGCTGCGGGTCGTACCAGCCGGCGCACCGATCGTTTTCGCCCTCCGCAAGGAAGGTGTTCACATTGTCATAGAGGTCCGCGACGGCGGGCCCGGCCTCACGCCGGAGGATCTCGCCGTTGCCTTTGACCGGTCCGTGCTCTACGAGCGCTACCGGGGCATCCGCCCGGTTTCCACCGGCCTCGGCCTAGCCCTGGTCGCCGGCCTCGCGGCACGACTCGGCGGCCACGCCGAGGCCGGTGTGGCCGCCGAGGGCGGAGCGGCGTTCGCCATCCGGCTGCCGACGAGCATCCGCGCACCCAGGGCCGACCGGCGACTCAACCAGCCGAAATAATCACACGGAGTGCTGTCCGGCTCTGGCCGTCGACGCGAGCGCCGACCCTGACCTTCGCCCCGACCTTTACCGCCGAAATATCCGTTTTGTTCTTATTCTGGCGGACAACGGTGTTATCCGTAACCGAGTAGGAACCGACGTACCCGTCATCGCTGCGGACGGTCAACGATGAGCTGGACACGGCCGTTACCGTTCCCCGCTGAGTGGCGAACGTCTTGAAGCCGTCCGCCGTGCGCGCCACGAACTCCCCGTGGACGCCCTTTTCGGCAAGCCAGGCGCGACCCAGGCCCTTTGGCGACGCATCCGGGTGGGAATCGACGCTGGCCGCCGTGGCGCTGGCCGTCGGCGTGGCGGACCCGCCCGAGTCGGCCAGTGCCGCGGTCGCGACCCCGCCGGCCGCGACCACCACGGCGCCCGCCACCGCGGCCAGCTTCGTTGCCACTGACATCCTCATGCCGTCACCTCCGTCGAGCGCGGCCACCATGGTCCGCGACATCGACCACTTTTTCGGTGGCCCGTGTGCCTTCCGTCCGAAAATCGTCAGAACTGTGTAAGGACCGCGTCCCACGGCGTGCTACTTCGTGCCACGACCTCCCTGACCGTCTCCTCACAGGCCGGGCATCGAGCCGCCCGGGGAGGGCAAGGTCGCACTGACCGGGATTCCGATAGGTGGTGACCCCGATGATGTCAACATCGACAGGTGTCCCACAAAGGTCAGCTGCCCGGTCAACGGCATCTGAATCTTCATCGGACAGGCGGTCACCGCCCTGTCCGGACACCTCCACCCATGTCCCAGCTGCCGGTGTCCGGGCGATAACCGACAGGACGGTTGACCATGACAGACAGCGCGGCGAACAGCGCGGCGAACAGCGCGGCGAACAGCGCGGCGAACAGCGCGGCGAACAGCGCGGCGAACAGCAACGTGCAGCGGGATGCCCAGCAACGGGAGCTCGGCAGATTCCTGCAGGCCCACCGCGAGCGGACACCGGGGCTGCTGCGGGAGGAAGTGGCGCAGCTGTCTGGCCTTGGGCTCGCCTGGTACACCTGGCTCGAGCAGGGACGGGTACAGGCATCCCCGCAAGTTGTCGAGGCCGTGGCACGTGCGCTGCGGCTGGACGACGGTGCCCGACGACACGTCCTCGCGCTTGCGGGTCTGCACGTGCCACCGGTGGCACGCCGACACCTCCATGATCGACTCCGCGGTACGGCGCGGCTGCTCCAACCCGTCCTGGACAGTTGGCCGACGAGCCCCGCGCTGCTACTGGACCACAGATTTGACATCACCGGGTGGAACGACGCCTACGCCGCACTGTGGACGGACCCCGCCCTCGTCGACGACCGGCGCCGGAACCTTATTTATCTGATGGTCACCAGCCGTTTGCTCAGCAGCACGCTGAATGACTGGGAGGCCGTGACAAAGGCCGTGCTTGCACAGTTTCGGAATCACGCCGATCGCAATCCCCACGACGACCGGACCGACGACCGGACCGACGACCGGACCGACGACCGGACCGACGACCGGACCGACGACCGGACCCGGGAGATATTCGCACTACTCGAGGCCGACAAGCCTGAGCTGCGCCATTGGTGGGAAAGTCGGACTGCGCACGAGTTCGCCAGCCGGACGGTCACGGTGAGCACCGCGACCGTCGGCGACATCCGCCTGGTCCTGTCGTCCTTGCGCCCGATGGATGACCCGGACTCGACCATCCTGCTGCAGACCCCGGTCAGCCAGCCTGACCGGGACCGGATCCGACAACTGCTGGAATTGCCGGCGCGCTGGGTCGGCAACGACCGGTCACGCGGCTTCTACGACCAATAGCCGGCGACCGGCATATAGCAGGATGCCGATCAGTGCAACCACCGACGGTGACGCTGCCGGGATGCCTCCGGCCAGAAGTCGATGAAATCCCGCTCCGCGGTCCGCGCCCGGCATTCCTCCAGACCCAGCAACAGCCCGAGCGTGAACGCGGTCTGCTCACCGGTATCGGCGGCCGCCGTGCCCCAGCCACGAAGCAGCCCCTGGGCGACGATCGCATCCTGATGCGTGCCGAGCAGTTCCTGAATCTGCTCGGACAGCCTGGCGAACTCCACCGCGTCAGAGCCGAAGACCGGCGCGGCCGTCTCGGCCGCGTACCGCAGGCGCTTGGCCTGCTTGCGGGCGCTGTGCAGCTGGATGTCCCGCTCATGCCCGGCCGCAGTGGCAAGTGCGGCCTCGACCTTGCGGGTCAGCCGACAGTCCGCGCGTCCGATCAGCTTCGGGACGGCGGTGCGCGCGGGCTGCGTCGCCGGGCCACGCAGCGGTCCGGCGACCACCGCCCGCAGATCGGCGACGAGTGTCAGGTACCGCTCGCTGCGCAGCATCGCCAAGGTCTCGGTGCGGGCCTCGGCCTGACCTGCGAGCAGCTGGCTGTCGATCGCCTCGACGACCGGGCCGCGCACCAGCTCGCCGGGCAGTTCGGCCATCCGCCCGTCGAAGTACTCGACCATCACCTCGCAGTCGCGGGCCGCGGACAGCGCACCGGCCAGATCGCGCAGTTCGCCGTCCAGGTGGCTGGCGGTCGCCGGGTCGAACATCGGCGCGAAGGTACGCAGCGTGCTGCGGAACCGACGGGTCGCCACCCGCATCTTGTGTACGGCATCGGGGACATCCAGGCGAACCCGTGGATCGGCGGCGAGCAGGGCCTCCACCTGGGCCGCCAGGTAGGCCCGGACAACCTCACCGGCTGGCGACTTCAACCTCGGCCTGGTCCGGGGCGCCGTCGCGTCGGAGTGCCGCTGGTTCGCCAGTGCCGGCCCGAGCACCCGCGCCAGCTTCGACGCGTCCGGGGCTCGGGACGCGCCGGCCGCGGTAAGGGTCGCGCCGACCTTGTCCAGCAGGCTGTTCTCACCGGCACCGACACGTTCGACCTCGATCTCGCGCCACTGGCTGCGCTGGGCGCGCACGGTGTTCCCGCCGAGGGTCTGGGCGCTGACGTGATCGTCGACGACCTCCGCGAGATCAGCGCCGGCGGCATTGCGAAGGCGGATAGCGGTGCGGGTCGTGACCAGCCGCGCCACCGGTCGAAGCGGTGCGCCGCGCAGGTGGACACACACCAGGTCGACCAGCTCGTCGGGTGGGGTTCGGTTCGACCAGCCATTGTCTGGACCGGTGGCGACATAAGCAGCGGCAGACACTTCCGGTACTGGATCAATCACGACCGGCGGCCCGTCGGCACCGTCGACCGGGCCCTTCCCATCCTCGGCGATATTCGCCCCTTTTGCGCCATCAGCACCATTCATGGCATTCGGGGCCGGCTCGAGAGGACGTTGAATCTCGTCGCGCTCACCGACTTTGATCGGCAGCTTCAGGTGCCAACCGTCGTCGTACCCGCCGGTACGCCGTCGAAATGTGATCTTGTTATTGGCCAACCGAAAATCGTCGGAGTCGTAGTAGACGGCCTCCAGGGTGACCGTTTCCGGTTCGGTAACGGTGGTGACGCCTTGCAATTGGTCCAACGCGGGAAGCACGAAGACCGGCTCCACCACGAACTTGCGTTCGACTTCCCTCAGTTCACCGCCCATGCCGTCCCCTCTCATCACATCCGACCGGATCGCCACCACCGGGCGCGTGCTCCGCCCTGCCACCTTCCGACGCCTGTAACCCATGAGGCAACTAAAAGACTATTATTGTTCAACGTATGTTAACCATCCCGTGGCCTTCATGCCCGTACTGAGCACGAGTCATGGCGTAGGAAGCCAGGAAACCCGGCCGACCAAGGTTGCATAGCCGACAAACGCGACAGAATCGATCAAGGAGTGAGCCACGACGAGCGGACCGACCCGTCCCCAGCGCTGGTAGATCCGGCCGAACAGCAGACCCATGATCAAATTGGCGACGAAGCCCCCGAGCCCCTGGTAGAGGTGGTACGAGCCGCGCAGGAGCGCACTGGTGACCAGCGCGGTCCGATCGGTCCAGCCAACCTGGCGCAGCCGGGTCAGCAGGTAGCCGACCACGACGACCTCCTCGAGTACCGCGTTCTCCACCGCCGACAGCAGCAGAACGGGAATGCGCCACCACACGTCCGGCAGACTCGTGGGGACCACCGTCAGGTTCGCGCCGGAGTGCCAGGCCAGCAGGTACAGCCCCAGGCCGGCGCCACCGACCACAGCGGCCAGGCCGGCACCGAAAAAGAGATCACGGGTGGGTTCACGGCGATCGAACCCGATGGCGGACGGGCCGCCGCCTTCGCGCACGAGCAGGTACAGCGCCAGCAGCGCGGGCACCAGCGCGGTCGCGACACCGACCAGCTGCAGCGCAAGGTCGAGCCACGGACGTCCCGGAGCCGCCGAAGAGTTCAGCTCGGCAACCTGGCTGCGCAGCGGTCCGGGCGCGGTCAGATCACCGATATAGCGGACAGCGGCCCACAGCGCGGACGCTCCCAGCGAGACGCCGAGAACGAGCCACACCTCGGCGACGAGTAACCGCCGCGGCAGCAGCCGCTCGACGCTGACCGGTGCCGTGCCCCGGTCATCCCCACGCACACTCATCTGGCGACCGTAACCGCATGGCCGACCCCTGCGTCGCGACGGTGCAGACAGGCCCTGGGGCCTGTCTGCACCGGCCCCGTTCGCGATCAGCACGGCCCGCAGGTTCTCGGTGGACGCCGGGATGGGTCAAAATAGTGCGGGACGCCCGGTTCTGCCACACTCATCACACCGTCGCGTCGCCACACCGCCACACCGCCACACCGCCACACCGCCACACGACCGCGCTGACGGGTCCGGGCCGCCGGCCGCGGAGCGGATGTCTCACGGCCACGGCCCGAAAGGCCCAGCGGACGGATCATATGAACGACAGCCAGGACTGGACCACACCGTCGACCCGCCTGTTAGCCATGCGTCGGACGCAACTGACGCTCATCGCCATTCCGGCGATCACGGCCGTCGGCCTGCTCGGCGGCATCATGGGCTCGGCCGAACTCGGCGGGCTGCTGGCGCTGGGGGTCATGGCGGTGGCACTGGCATGGGAACGACTCCTCTATCGCCGGGTCAGGGCCTGGGCATATGCCGAACGGGATGACGACCTTCTCGTTCGACGTGGCGTTATGATCCGCAAAATCTCCGTTGTTCCCTACGGTCGAATGCAGTTCGTCGACGTCACCGCGGGGCCGTTCGAGCGCATGTTCGGGCTCGCCACCGTGCGCATGCACACGGCCGCCGCGGCAAGTGACGCCCGGATCCCGGGCCTGGTCGCAGCCGAAGCGGCACGGCTTCGCGACGCGCTGGCCGCGCTGGGCGAAGCCCAAGCGGCCGGGCTGTGAACAGCGCCGACGAGCCGACCGCTGCGGCTCGTACCGGCGGATGGCACCGCCTGCACCCATTGTCGCCACTGGTACGAGCCGGTCGGCATCTTGTGCTGGTGGCGGCCGTCGTGCTGTCCGGCGCGGTCACCCGCCAACAGGACGGCGGCGGGCAGGGAGGCTACTGGGAGCTGACGGTTGTCGCCGTGGTCGTCGTCATCGGTGTGGTCTCGTGGCTGGTCACCCGGTGGCAGGTTGACAACGGCACGCTGCGGATCGAAACGGGATTGCTGCGCCGCAGCTCACAGCGCTACCCACTGACCCAGATCCAGGCGATCGACCTGGTGGAGTCCGGGCTGGCCAGGCTGTTGGGCCTAGCCGAACTCCACCTGCGGATGGCGGCCTCCGGCGGCGCGACCGGCCGGCTGGCATGCCTGCGTAAGGCGGACGCGGAGGTCCTGCGCGCACGCCTGCTGGCCTTGGCGCACGGTGTCGCCGAGGATTCGCCGCCGCCACCGGAACGGCTGCTGGTGGCGCTGTCCACCCGGCGTCTGGTCGGTTCCATGCTGCTGAGCAGCCAGAGCGTTGTCACGATGGTCGCGACGGTCGCCTTCGCCGTGGTCGCGGTCATGATCCCGGCAGCCGTCGGCGCCCTGGGCGGCGCAGCGGGCCTGGTGATCGGCATGCTCACCGCTGCCTGGCGGCGCTTCAACAGCGGCTTTGAGCTCACTGTCTCCGTCGCTGCCGACGGCATCCACCTGCGTTCCGGCGCGATCCAGACCGCTGCCGAGACGATCCCCTTCGGCCGTGTCCAGGCGGTCCAACTGGTCGAGCCGCTCCTGTGGCGGCCGTTGCGGTGGTGCCGGCTCGAGGTCGAGGTGGCGGGCAGACAGGCCAGGAACGAGAACAGGCCCGAGGGGCGCCAGCTACGGGCAATCCTCCCGGTCGGCGACCACGACCAGGCCGCATACCTGCTGTCCCAGCTCATCCCCGGGGCACCTACCGCCGATCGACGTGCCCCGGCCCGAGCCAGGTGGAAGGCGCCCCTTCGGTACCACTACCTCGCCTGGGGCGGAAACGACAGTTGCGTCGTGACGGCGAGCGGTCGGGTACGCCGGGTTACCCGATGGGTCCCGCTTGAGAAGGTTCAGAGCGTCCGTCGGGTCCAGGGACCGGTACAGCGGATGCTCGGTCTGGCGACGATCCATCTCGACACCGCTGGACGACGCATCCAGGCGGAGCTGACCGATCGCAACGTCGACGAGGTTGACCGCCAGCTGGCCGTTCTCCCGGGTCAGTGCCGGGCGGCCCGCCGCAGTCAGCGGCCACCGCGAGCCCTTCACGGCCGGTGACGACTCCATGGACGCAGGAACACAGACGCAGGATTTGTGGATCAGGTCACACAACCTCTCGACGCGCCCTAAGATGTATCCATGGCGCGCCTGGGTGACCTTGAACGGTCAGTCATGGACGTACTGTGGGATACAGACGGCTGGCTCACCGCACGTGAGGTCGCCGTCCGCCTCGACCACGAACGGGACCTCGCCTACACCACCGTCCTCACGGTTCTGGAACGTCTCGAGCGCAAGGGATTCGTTCAGCGTGAACGCGCCGAGCGCGCGCATCGCTACCAGGCGTCGAGCAGCCGGGACGCGGTGGTAGCCGAGGCTATGCTCGCTGTGCTCGACACCACCGACGACCGCAACTCGGCGCTGGTCCGCTTCGTCGGTTCGGTGTCCCCCGCCGAAGCCGAAATCCTGCGCCGGGCGCTGACCCGGCCAACCGAGGCCGGTCAGGACGCCCTCGGGCAGGACACCCGCGAACCCGAAACCATGGGGCCCGAAACCATGGGGCAGGGCACCAAGGCACCGGGCACCACCACCGATCAGGACACCACCGATCAGAATGCTCACCGGCAACGGGAGCGGGAGGAAGCAGGGCCTCCTGGCAGAGGTATCGTTCACCCGCTATGACGACCGCGGCCATCCTCGCTCTGTTCTCGGGCATCCTCGCGTGGCCGGTCCCACGGCTACTCGCCGCGGCCCGCTGGCCGTCCCGCTGCCCTCGATCGGCGATCGTGCTGTGGCAGGCCATCGGGCTCGCAGGTGGGGTCTCCGCCCTGATCGCGGTGATCGCCTTCACGTTCGCGCCGCTGTCCGCGAACGTGCCGGTGAGCCTGCAGGATCACGCCGACCATCTGGCTGCGGGCGAGCCGCTGGCCGGGCTCAGCTGGATCAACCTGATCGGCCTTGCAGTGGCATCGGCCCTCACCGCCCGATTGTTCGGCGTCCTGGCTCTATCCACGTCACGAACCGCCCGACAACGTCGCCGCCATCGCCACCTGGTCGACCTCGCCGGCCGCGACCACAGCGACCACAGCGAACGGACCCGCCGACGCGGTCAGCTCCGCGTGCTGGATCATCCGGTGGCGGTCGCGTACTGCCTACCCGGGGTACGCCATACCCGGGTCGTCGTCTCCAAGGGGCTACTCGCCGCCCTCGCCCCGGATGAGCTGGAAGCCGTCCTCGCCCACGAGGAAGCTCACGCCCGGGGTCGCCACGATCTCGTCATCCAACCCTTTCTGGCCTGGCAGGAGACGTTCCCCTTCCTGCCGCCGGCCCGCGATGCGACCGCCGCGGTGTCGCTTCTGGTTGAGATGCTCGCCGACGATGCCGCCGCCCGATGTACCAGCGGGCAGACCCTCGCGCGCGCGTTGGCCCGGCTCGGCGTCGCCCGGTCCCCGGTACCGGCGGGCGCGGTCGCGATCACCGGGATGCCCCAGCACGGATTGTCTGCACGAGGCCGGACGCTGTGGCCACCACGTATCGGCCACAACAGCGACACAACAAGGTCATACAGTATAAAAAGGATTAAAAACGCGAACGTCCCGCTGGGCGCACCCATCCGGTCACCAATCAACACCCCGCTGATCGCTCGCATCTCGCGCCTGCTCGATCCCTCGCCCCGAACGCCGCTGTGGGCACACGCGGCGGTCTACCTGACAGCCGCCGCCGTGAGCACGTTCCCCGTCGTCGTCCTGTTGGCTTCCTAGGCCACACTGCTCGCTGGAGCTCCTGGCCGACCCGACCCGGCAGGACCTGTCCGGTTTCCGCTCGACATCCCCAGCTCATGGCCGGACTTGGAGCGCCCGGCAATAGGGGCGTGGATCAATCAGCCATGGGTGATCGTCACATTCCGGACCGTGTGTACATCGGTGCGGCTGCCGGTCCCACCGGTGAACCCGACCAGCACGTTCGACGGCAGGTCCGCCGCAGTGTCGATCACCGTGATCCCGTCCACCACGACGACGATCCGACCGCCCGAGGCTTCCACGTCGATCAGGTGGGTACCCGCACGCAGGTCACCAATCTTGGTCGAACTTGCCAGGACGACCGGCGGCGTGCCGGCGGTGCCCCGCACAACCGAGACATAATGCGACGGTGCACCGCCGCGATAGGTGGCAAGCGTGACGGCGAAGCCCGCCAGACCGCTGAACCCGAGCCCGCCGCCGTTCTTCCCGAGCGCGGTGGGTCCGGCGTTCGCGGCGTCCAGCAGCGCGTAGGTCAGGCCGTCCGCCCCGGTGCCGCCACCGATCTGCACGGTGAACGTTGCATGCAGACCACCGGCGGTCGGCTGCGGGGTGCCGTAGAACGACGACCCGGCGCGGTTCTGTGCCGCGGGTGTGAGCACGAGGTCGCTGCCCGACAGCGTCGCCGAGCCGTTGTGCGACCATCCGGGCGCGGTCAACGGCGGCGGCGTCGACGGAAGACGAGTGATCGTCACGTCGCGCACCACATGCAGATCGGTGACGGAACCGGTCGAACCGGTGAAGGCCAGCAGCGCGTTGGCCGGCACCGCCACGGCGACGTCGAGCTTGGCCTGGCCGTCGACCGCGACCTGCACGCGGCCGCCGGTGACGACCACGTCGACGACATGGGTACCGTCGCGCCAGTGGGGCACGTTGGTCGTGCGCGCCACGTACGTCGAGGATCCGCCGGATGTGCCGGTCGCCACGGCGAGCGAATTGCCGTGGGTGTAGGTGTCGAGGGCGACCGCTACCCCGGGTAGGGTGCCGAAACCCATGGACCCACCGTTCGTGCCCAGCGCCCGGTCGGTCGTCTTGGTCGCGTCCAGCAGCGCGAACGTCTGCCCGTCGCCACCTGTGCCGCCACCGATCTGCGCGGTGAACTCGATCGCCAGCCGGTCGGTCGACACGGTCACCGGGTAGACGGCGGAGCCGGCTTTGTACTGCTGCGTCGGAGTCAGCACCAGATCACCGCCGGACATCGCCGCGGTCCCGTTGAGCGTCCATTTACCCTGGCTGGGCGGCGGGAAGCTGTTCGGGTCCGGCGAGGTCCCCTCGCCGGTCAACGTCACGGTCTGTACGCCCGCTCCGTCATCGCCGGTGAGGATGTACGAGCCGGCCTGCACCCCGGTCGAGGTCGGCGTGAACGTCACCGACTGGTGGATCACCTCACCCGGGGCCAGCGTGAGCCCTTCGGAGATCTGCGTACTGGCGAAGTCACCGACCGGCGCCTTCGCCTTTGTGATCGTCAACGCCAGGTTGCCGTCGTTGCGGACGTCAAATGTCGCCGTCCGTGCCTGGCCCTGCGGAACCTGACCGAAGTCCAGTGACGTCGGTGAGATAGTCATCTTCGGGGCGCCGGTGACCGCGGACCCGGACAACGCCACACTCACCGGGCCGTCGGCACTGGTGACCGTCAGGGTGGCGGCGAAGGTCCCGGCAGTCCTGGGAGCGAACGTCACCGACGCAGTCACCGAGCCGCCGGCCGGAATCGTCGTGCCGGACGCGGGTAGGCCACTCACGGTGAACGGATCACCAGGCAGAGTCGCCCCGATGATCGTGGTGGCCGCGGTTCCGGTGTTGACGATGTTCACCGACAGCGCGCTCGCACCGCCGGTGGGGAGCCGGTCAAATGGGAGTGACGGCGGGTCCGCTGCCAGGCCCGACTGCGTGCCGATGCCCCGCAGGTCAATCGAGGCCAGGCCGGCATCGGTGGTGAACGTGAGCGAGACATCCGTGGCGACCGGGGTCGTCGGCGTGTACGTCACCGGCACGCTCAGGGTCGCACCGGCGGCGAGCGTGACCGGCAGCGTCGGCAGCGTCGCCGCGAACGGCGCGAACGTGGAGATCGCCGACACGGTCAGCGGCACACGCGCCGTGACCTGCGCCGTGGCGGTGGCGGTGGCGCCGACTGCGACCTTCCCGAAGTCCGTCGCCGAGCCGTACAGCACGGCGCCGGTCGGCCGGCCGAACGCGAGCAGGTGGCCATCCCGCGTACCGACGAAGACGCGGTTGGCGTCGGTCGCCACCTTTGTGAACTTCGACGCGATCCCGATCGGCGCGGAGAAGCGCTGGGTGAGCACACCGTTGGTGGGGACCGCATCGTAAGCCCGGAGCTGGCCGTTGGAGCCGGATGCGCCGCTTTCGTAGACCATCCACACCAGCGCGGACCCGGACGTCGTCCCATCAGAGGTGACCGTGGGCGAGCCAGAGCCGAACGGGAACGTGCCGCTACTCGTACCCGCCGCGGCCAGGGCCGGCTCACCCGCGCCCGTCACGCCGTACTTCAACGCGCGCAGCGGCCCACCACTGCCCGCCACATAGACGTAGCCACCGTCGCCGCCCCAGAACGCCGGGTGACCCCACACACCCTGGAACGGCCCGGTCATGCCCACCACGTCGTCGATGCCCTGTGGTCCCTGCCCACGCCCACCGAGGTCGTCCCGGTCGAGCAGGAACACCCGTCCGTCCTTGCCGACCTGTACCAGCAGATGGGGATGGGTGGGGGTGCCGAACCCGTCCGGCAAGGCCAGCGGACCGCCCGAGCCGAGGTCGGTGTCGTTCTGGTTCAGCGCCGCGGCGTTCACCGGGCTGAAGAAGTCCTGCGCCGAGAGTCTGCCGTCAGCGCCGACGCCGAGTCGGACCACAGCCTGCGCAAGCTGGCCGGGCGCGCTCGAGCCGGGGCCGGGCGCCGGCGCCACGCCGTTGCCGGTCGTGAAGATGATCCGGCCAGGTCCGTCCGAGATCAGACCGCCACCGCTCTGCCAGATACCGCCGCCGATGTCACTGCCGGTGGCCTCGCTGGCCCACATCGTGGTCAGCTTCGCGGTGGTCGTGCTCACGCCGACGACATAGCCGCGGTACCTGCCGATGTCGCAGTGTCCACCGAACGCCGCGTACACCACGCCGTTGAGCAACAGCAGGCCCGGACGCTGCAGTTCGACCCGAGCGTCGAACGGCGTACCGGCCGGGTCGTTGCTGGGCGCCCCCTGGATCGTCGCCGGCCAGCCGCTACGCTCCGCGCCGGTCGCGAGATCCAGGGCATGCATGTAGTAATGAGGATGTTGCGCATCGCCACCGTCATTGACCTTCGCGGTCAGATAGACGGTATTGGTCGCCTTGTCGACAACGGGCGTCGAGGTGATGCCGATGTTGATTCCCACGTCGCCGCATCCGATGACCGAAGGCGGCCACGGCGCGCCCATCGATACCGACCACTTCTTCAGGCCGGTTACCTCGTCGATTCCATATACGTTGTTGTTCTCGGTCGTGACGACGACCGTTCCGCCGGCGATGACAGGTTCACCGTAGACCGAGCCGTCAAGATCCACCGAATAGAGCACTCCGAAGTCGGAGGCGCTCACCGATGACGGGGAAAGAGCCGGCTCCGCCTGGTCCCAGCCGGTGCGCAGCGCATCCTGCGACACGGTGAGAACATCCGAACGCGCAAGCCCCGGAACGGCGACCAGATATACGCTCACAGTAGCGAGCGCCACCGCGAAGGCACCCAGCACCCGTGGCAGTGAACGAAAATTCATTCTTTCCCCCTACACGGCGTGCCGCAGGTTATCGATCTGCGATTCCGACGCGCAACGTCGATTCCCTTATCTGCGCACGCCCATTGGGTGTCACAAAGGAGACGACGCGGTGAACGAGGTAATGAACAGGTAGCACAAGGAGCCTGGGGCGCGTGGAGTGCGTGGAGTGCGTGGAGTGCGTGGAGTGCTCAACCCAACATCCGCCGGCTGTTGTCGTACCCCGGAGCGCGGGTCATGGCGCCCGAGCGCCGACCCGGCGACAGCCTCAGGTCGTACGGATCCCGTCTCCAGCCATCTCACCGGTCATGATCGGCGCGAGTTTGTCGTTGGGTACGCTTTTCAGCCGGATTAGCGTACGCGATGACAAACTCGCGCCGATCTTCAGCGCTGGAGAGGCCCCGCTCAGCCGGTGGACGCCTTGGCGGCGGCCTTCATCGCCTTCTTGTACTCGCGAACCTTGTCACGGGTGACCGTATCGATGATGTCGGCGATCGAACGGAACGATCCGTCCTCTCCGAAGGGAGCCGACGCCTCCCGCCAGCCCGGCGGGGTGACGCCGAGCTGCTTTCCGAGCAACGCAACGAAGATCTTGGCCTTCTGCGGCCCGAACCCGGGCAACGCTGAGACACGCCGCAACAGCTCACGACCGTCGGTCGCGGTCAGCCAGACGTTCGCGGCGTCCGAGTCGTAGTCGTCGACCACCAGGCGGCACATCGCCTGGACCCGCTTGGCCATCGACGCGGGGAACCGGTGCAGCGCCGGCACCCGGGAGAACACCGCGCCGAGTTCGTCGGGGTCTGCATCGGCGAGGTCCGCCGCGTCCAGGGGGCGACCGAGCCGCCGGCTCAGTTCATACGGCGCGGCGAACGCCCGCTCCAGCGGAATCTGCTGGTCGAGAACCATACCCACCAGGAGCGCGAGCGGGTCTCGCGTCAGCAGCTCGTCCGCCTCGTCGATCTGGCTCAGGTGCAGTCCCACGGTCGATTTCCCTTCGGCAGCAAGCCAGACCCACTCGATCGTGCACACGATGAGCGACAGTCGCCGGCTCACCTACCCGCCCCAGGGCAATCAGGGGCGGGCATACCCGATCCCGCGCCAGCATCCGAGCACCGACACGTAGCGTACCCGGCGCAGCCTAACAAGATCTCGGCAACCTTACAACATCGTGTTAGGCTTACGTCAAGCTCCCTGGGAGGCTGTGGCATGAATGCGGACGGACTGGCCGAGATCGTTGTCTCGCTTCGCCGGATCGGTCGAGATGACACAGGTCTTGAGGTCAAACTGGCGTCAACCGACAAGTTGCCTAGTGAGACTAGTCAAACACTATGCGCATTCGCGAACACTCCGGGCGGCGGCACCCTGATCTTGGGCCTCGACGAGGCACGCGGATTCGCGGCGACTGGGTGCGAGCATGCCGCGAAACTCGCCGCCGACATCGCGGGACTGTGTCGGGACGGCCTCGTTCCGCCGCTCATGCCTCTGATCAGCCTTCCGGAGTTCGAGGACAGGACCCTTGTCGTCGCCGAGGTGCCGGAGCTCGACCCGGCGGACAAGCCCTGTTATCTCCGGGGTAAAGGGCAGCCTAACGGCTCGTACATCCGCATCTCGGATGGTGATCATCGACTTACGTCGTACGAAGTAAGTCAACTGCTGATCAATCGAGGCCAGCCGGTTTTCGACATGGAACCCGTCGAAGAAGCAAGCAGAGTCGATCTGCACGACGAACTCGTCGCGGACTATCTGCGGGACCTTCGCCGGTCCCGACCGACCTTGGCCCGCCGGGACGACGAAGATCTACTTCGCCGGTGCGGAGTGCTGGTAAGAAGTGCACTGGATGATCAGAGGCTCGTGCCGTCGCTGGGTGGGCTGCTTGCGCTGGGCCGGGATCCACAGGGTTTCGACTCACTACGCGGATGCGCGATCACGGTGACCGCGTACCCTACGCCACGCAAGGGCGAGCCCGGTCCAGACGGCCAGCGATTCCTGGACGACAAGATTCTTGAAGGCCCGGCGCCGATTCTTCTCGCAGCGGTTTTTGACGTCCTGCACGCCCGCATGAGCCGGCGCGGAATAGTGGCGGGGATTGGCAGAGAAGATCACTGGGAGTATCCGCTGGAGGCGCTTCGGGAGATCTTGGTCAACGCCGTAGCCCACCGCGATTACAGTCCAATGTCCCGGGGGACGCGCATCCATGTAGAGATGTACCCCGATCGCCTTGAGGTAATTTCACCGGGCGGGCTCTTCGGGCCCGTCAGCATCGATCGGCTGGGAGACGAGAGCATCGCGTCTGCTCGTAACCGGGTGCTCGTCGACATGCTCGAGAATGTTCGTTTCCACCGCGATCGAAGGGCCCTGTGCGAGGGGCGGGCGACCGGTATCCCCACAGTTCTAAACAGCCTGCGTCAGGCTGGGCTCGTGCCCCCCAGGTTCAAGGACAACATCAGCGACTTCCGAGTCATCATGCCAAACAGGACCTTGCTCGACGAGAGCACCCAGGCATGGCTGTACTCGCTGGGTCAGCCGGGCATCTCCCCGACACAGGAGATGGCCCTCGCGGTACTTCGGAGTGGCCGGGCGCTGACGAGCGACGAGTACCGCATCGAACTCGCGGTAGACAGCAAGGTCGCTCGTCGAGAGCTGGGGGATCTTGTCCAACGAGGTCTGGTCAGAATGGTCAACCAGCGCCGATGGGCAAGGTACGTCCTTGACGACGCGGCCGAGGATCCACACCCGACGCCTTTCTCTGCACTCCTTGAGCACGAGCCGCGACACCACCGCGCGAAGGCCGCCCGCAACAGGGAGACTCGTGCATCCGCCACACGGAAACAACGTGTTCTGGAACTCCTGGCCGTCGAGTCGCCCCTGACCCGCACGGAGATCGCCGTCCGCCTTTCCTTGGGCGATCGGCAGGTTAGTTATGAGCTGACCAAGCTGATCGCCGAGGGACTGGTCGCCAGAACAACCGCAGCCTACAGCGACCCTAATGCCGCGTATCGCCTCACGAGCCCGCCGGTATGAATTCCACGCCATTTCTCGGAGCCGACTGGTCCCAACCCAGGTCGCGACCTCGACGTGCGCTCGATCCGAACCAAGGTCACGAACTGCCTCCAGCGCGGGTACGAGGTCCGTGTCTCGACTGAACAGAATGCCGACGTCAAAGGCGCCCTCACAGGCCAGACGAACGAAGTCGACTGCCAGAGCAACGTCGATGCCCTTCTCCTGGGCAGCGCCCACCGGCCAGTCCCTCGGATACCGAAGCTGTCGCCGGATCACCGACACGAGCGGATGCCGCGCCCACGTGCTGGCCTATCGGTCATTGGCGCGAGCGGCCTCCGGCTGGCGGTCCGGGCTTGGACGACCGCGGTAGACACGGATGTCCGTCAGCACGCCGTCAAGACGACGCCCGGCGCAGATCCGCTCCGAAAGCCGTACCGGATCGATATGCCCGCGCGACCGGGACGTCTCGAGTGGTTGGAAGACTTTGATCGCGGATAAGGTAGACATTTTGATAGTCGACGAAGACCGCGACTCGTGGAGTCATGACGGAGCCGATCTAGAAAAAACCCCGCCAGTCCCGTGGGACGGCGGGGAAAAAGTGGGTTCACTTTAGGCACCCGACGTTCAGCGTGTGAAACGCGGCAAGAGGCAGATCACGCCGAGGAGACAGTCCTCCTCAGATGCCACCCGCCATATCCGATCGAACACTCTCCGCATTCAGATCAAGACAGATCGTCCAGCTTCGTTCCTTGTTTCCGAACCTCGCTGGTCCAGAACCATCCCGATCAGCAGGGCCAACGGGTCTCGCGTCAGCAACTCGTCCGCCTCGTTGATCTGGCTCAGATGCAAGCCCACGCCTTCACCGTAGCCCGTGCCAGCCGCGCGGTTGGACGCCGCGTCTGAACGCGGGCGCCACCCGTGCGGAACCAGGACCTACCGCGGCAGATCGGTACCGGGGTCCGACAGCTTGGGCGCGAGGACTGTCTGGTGCTGCGCCATCAGCTCCCGCGTCCGGTCCTCGTCCGGCATGACGCCGGTCCGGGCAACGTGTTCGGCGACGCTGGCGAAGTACTCCTCGTAGCCGCTGGGGGTAAGAATGGCGACGTACCGGGCTGACTCGTCGAAGGGATTGCTGAAGCCGTGCGCCAGACGCCGGCTGGCGAACACCGTCTCGCCGGGGACGGCTGTGTGGAAGCCGTCGCCGACGCGGAACCGCATCCGACCTTCGAGAACCACGAACGTCTCGTCGTGGCCGTCGTGAACATGGGCGGCGGGCCCAGCCAGCCGTGGGCCCATGCGGCCCTCCAGGACAGTCACGCGACCGAGGGTGTCGCCGGCTGTGACCTTGACGAGCATCGACCAGTTCGGCAGGTCAATCCGGAAGCCGTCGTCGCGGCCCCGGGCGAAGCCACGAACAGCCTGCTGGTGCTGCGCGCGGGGGAGACTGGTCTCGAACGTCACGCACACACGCTATGCATTGCAACAACCGCACCGTCGGAACGCCCCACGCGGCCCCGGACAGCACAGCCCGCGAGTCTGCCCTGACTACCCGCCCGATGGTTAGCGAATGTGCTGGCCTAGGACGATCCCGATCAGGAGCGCCAACGGATGGACGGTCGCGCGGCTGGTGGTCTGGGCTGACTCGGCCACTCATGGTGACCGTGACCCACGGAGGCGATCTTAAATGGCAGCGCGCCCGCCCGCGGCGCGACGTCACTTTGACGCTAGAATGACGTCATGGATCGGACCGAGGCAACCACGACCAACCTCACCGTCCGGGCACTCCCGGCACGGGTGCGCGCCACTCTGACCACCCGCGCGAAGGCGCGGCGGCAGTCGCTGAACGCCTACCTGCTCGACGTGCTCAGCCGCGAGGCGAGCACGCCGACCATGGACGAGGTGCTTGCCGACATCGACAATGCCCGCCCTTGCGCCGGGCTCACCACGGACGACGCGGTCGCCGCCGTACGCGCGGTCCGTGATGCACAGGAGAAACGGTGGGGCTGATCGTCGTCGATGCTTCCCTGATCGTCGATCTGCTCACCGGAGACGACAGTCCTCGACGTAAGGCGGCGAGGGATCGAATGGCCGGTGGCGACGCCCCCTACGCCCCCGCACACCTGGACATCGAGGTCATCTCGGCGCTTCGCGGCCTTGCCCGACGTACGAGCCGGCTGGCCGGGCACGCCCCGATACTCGTCGCCAACCTGCTCCGCCTGCCGATCCGTCGCGAACTGCTCAGCGGGCCGACCGCTGCGCGCGTGTGGGAACTGCGCGAAAATATGACGGCCTACGACGCAGGTTACGTCGCGCTTGCAGAGCAGCTTGACGCCGTCCTGCTCACCTGCGACGCCAAGTACGCCGCCACGACCGGCCTACGCTGCGCCATCGAACTCATCACCTAGCCGGCCCGGCTCAGGGCAACGACTTCGACCACCGCCAACAGGTACAAGCCGCACGCTCGTCAGTGGCCGAACCTTGATCGCCCACTCCATGCTTACGACATGTGCCGGTCCAGGACCACGCCGATGAGGAGCGCAAGCGGGCCGTTGGTCAGCAGCTCGTCCGCCTCAGCGATCTGGCTCAGCTACAGGCCCACCTCACCACCGTAGCGGTGGGTCATACGAACGGAACGACGGCTGTCGAACAGACCGCAGCCGGCCGGAGGGGCGTAGAGCCGACGACCCTCGCCAGGCCATCATTCCAGAGCCGCCGCAATCAAGCATGTGTGGTGAGGGAGTCCAGCACGGGCGGCGGGACGGCACCCGGAGCGGCCGATCCGAGTATGTCGGCCAGGACACGCCGGGGCGCGCCCTTCCCGGTCAGGGCAGCAGCCTGGATACGGTCGAGCCGGAACCCGCGTGAGGCGCGCCGTACGCGGCACCATGCCAGGAGGTACCACCGGCCCTGGGCGGTAAGCAGGCCGATCGGTTCCACTTCGCGCTCGGAAGCCTGCTCGTTCGCATCCAGATAGCTCAACCACAGCACCTCGCATTCGGTAACGGCCCTCTCGACCGCAGCGCGCACCGTCGGGTCAATACGGGAGGGCATGGCGACTATCTGGGCAGCAAGGTCATGCGCCGCGATCGAGACCTGACCCGACAGCGATGCGGCTATCTTCCGCATCGCGCCGCGGGCGCCGTCGGAGAACGGTGCCGAGCTTTCCGCGGCGGCCAGCGCCGCGGCCACCGCGAGGGCTTCACGGGAAGTGAAATTGATAGGCGGCAGAGTCATCGCCGAGTCGATATACCAGCCGCCGCCGCGCCCGCTCGCGCTGTAGATGGGTACTCCGGTCTCGGTCATTGCCTTCAGGTCGCGTTGGACGGTGCGTTCGCTGACCTCCAGCCGCCGCGCGAGCGTCGACACCGTCAGAGGACGCGGTGCTGCTGCGCGCAACTCCTCCACCAGCGCATAGAGACGATCGGTCCGTGTCACGTCAAAAAAGCTACCTCACACCTGCGACAGGAACTCGTCATGTCTGCGCAGCTCCTGTTCGGTAACGGTGAGCGGGAAAAGGGTGAACCCGTGCATCGCCCCGGCCACGACCTCCAATTCGACGGGAACGCAGGCGGCCCGCCAACGCGCGGCCAGGAACAACGAGTCGTCCAGCAACGGGTCCGCCGTCCCGACGACAATCCGCGCCGCCGGCATTCCCGACAGGTCGGCGTACAGTGGCGACAGCTCCGGGTCACGCCGCTGTTCGGGTGACCAGTCGGGGAGGAACGCCTCGTAGGCCGTCCGAAGCGAGTCGGTGTTGGTCAGTAGCGGGCGTGCTCCGAACAGCCGCTGGCTCGGCGTCATCGACAGATCGAAGGGGCCGAATGTCAGGTGGACCGCTCGGAACGCATTCGTGATCGCGTGCCGGTCCCGAAGCCGTAGCAGGCTGGTCAGCGACAGATGGGCGCCGGCGGACTCGCCGCCTATGAGAAGACGATCGGTGCCGAACTCCGTCACGGCGTTACGTGTCAGCCACAGCGCCGCACGCTCGCAGTCATCCAGCGCCGCGGGGAACGGGTGCTCGGGGGCGAGGCGGTAGTCGACGCTGAGCACGGCGAGCCGCGCGGTACGGGCGAGGTCCCACAACCGCTCGTCCTGCCCATCGGCCGAGCCGAACATCCAGCCGCCGCCATGCATATGCAGGTATACGCCCTCGACCACTCTCGGGACCAAGACCCGCAGCTTCACACGTGCCCCGTCGACCTCAACATCCCGGTCGTGCGCCTCAGCCAGACGCACCGGCGGCGTGTCGCCGCCCAGTCGATTGCGCCGCAGAGCCGCCAGCATCACGGCATCCGGTCGCCTCGCCCGGTCAGGACGGGACTTCGCCTTGGCCTCGAATGCGGCGTTGAACGCTGCGGTTTCGGCGAGGCAGTCAAGCCCGGTCGTGGCGACATCATCGGGACAAGGGCCGGCGGGATGCGCGGTAGCGACGTGTGTCATGCCTCGATCGTGGTCGAGGACGGCGACAATGTACTGTCACCTTTGGAAGGTGATCCGCGTCACTCATCCGCCGGCAACTGTCTTCGTACCGGACCACGGCGGCACACCGCGTCAGCGCGCCAGCCCACTCCATGCTTGCGGCATCGGCTGGTCCAGAACCATCCCAATCAGCAGGGCGAGCGGATCGTTGGTCAGCAGCTCGTCCGCCTCGTCAATCTGGCTCAAATGCAGGCGCACGCCTTCGCCGTAGCCTTGCCCGACTCTGGGCAGCCGCCTGACCACCATCCCTGGCTCGTCGAGCCATCACGGGGCGGAACCGAGATCGCGATGGGGACGCCCTCGGCGGGGCCAGAGCGTCACGCTTGACCACTTCGGTCCACGCTCTCAGTCCAGGCGGCTCGTGGCGAGATCGACCCAACTATCGACGTCATCCGCGGCGAAATGCCGGATAGCCCAGTCCATCATTCGCAGGCTCAGGTGCGCCCATGCCGGCCTGACGACATCGTCGGGCAGCGCGTCGATGATCTCGTCGAGACGCTCGACCACACCCGGATCGGCCGTCTTCGGGTGAACGCCAACGCGGAGAACAACCAGATCAGGACAGCGGTCACCGCGGCCAGCGCCGTCCCAGTCGACAACGCCGGTCACCTGCCCGTCGGCGGCGAGGACGTTGCCGGGGTGGAAATCGCCGTGCACAGCGTCCTCACCGGTCAGACCGTCGGGGTATGCGTCCGCCACGGCAACGATCCACCTTTCCAGAGCGGCGGTACGCCGGCTGTGACGCCATAACGGTTCGTGCAGGCAGTACCCCGGACCATCGTGCCCGAGGTGGAGCTGAACCGCCCGCGCGTCCGGCCGTTGTGAGAGGACGCCAACCTGAAGGCCGTTCAATTCCAGCAGTTGGTCCAGGAGCCGGTGCGTGAGATAGTCGATCTTCTGGTCGGACGCGCATTCCTGGACGAGAGCGACAGCCCGTCCGATCTGAACCGCCAGTTCAGTCGTGGGAGCCGGGTACCCGACGGTCCGTAGCGCCTCGATGACGGTCAAGGGACCGGCCCGCAGGTCTGCCAGGCTGATGTCCGGTTGCCAGGTGAGCACGGCTCGATGACCGTCGGGCCAGCGTACGTACGCTGCGCTGACCTGACCTCCCGGGCACGGGCCCTCCACGCGAAGACGACGGCCGGTCTTCGCGGCGATCGCCTCGACGATGCCTTCGGCATCCAGCCGTTCGGCGCGTGGCCACTGCGGCGTGGATGAGGTCACGAGAGCGGGAGAAGCGTGCCGCCGATGCCGCCGCCGATCGTGAACGTAATCGGGCGCGAATGGTCGCCGAAGCGCTCACTAGGGCCGGCATCACTCCGGACGAGAGATACTACGGAGCTGTGCCGACCAGAACCACTGTGTTCGGGCGCATCAAAAGTGTCGAGGATCCTGCACGCGACAGATCCGGGTGGCTGATTGAGGTCTTAAGAGCGCCCGGGAACGATAATATTTTCGCTGCGAACATACGTTACGGCAGATGGTCTCCTTACGGCAGAGGGGGCAGGGGCAAACCGACCCCAGGCCATCCTGCGCTGCCCATGCCGGTTACAACTCCCGGTATCGATATTCCGACCAGGGAAGAAACGATCTACGCTTATCCCCCGGCCCGCCTCAGGTGAGCAGAGTTCGAAGCTTCTCGGCATCAATGCCGGCCTGGCGCAGGATCGAGGCCAGGGTACCTACGGCGAGCTCACGGTGGAGTGGCACGATCACGGTGCGAGCCGCATCCTTGTGCCGAAGCTTGCAGTGCGAACCCCTGGTAGCCACCTCGTCAAAGCCGGCACGATGCAGCGCCCGGACGACCTCCGGACCTGAGACTCTGGGCAGCGCCGGTGTCACGCTGACAGACGGACGTCCACGGGCGCGACGATCGGCCCGTCAACAGTGATCGCGGGGAGCGGCTCGTCCTCGAAGTACAACTCCAGGGCCTCCCGCAGGTTCGCCAGCGACTCCTCCACACCGCATCCCTGGCTGGTCACCTCGACCTCCAGAGCCCGCGACACGTACCAGTCGCCTTCGTGCGTGACGATGGCGGTCAGCCGGACAGCTCGCTCCATGGAGATCAGCTTAGTCGCATCCCACACACATCGCGAGGCCTCCGCCGTGGACACGACCTCCGCCTGACATGATCTTAACATTCTCACTCCATGGTTACGACATGTACTAGTCCAGAAGCATCCCGATCAGCAGGGCGAACGGATCGTTGGGCAGCAGCTCAGCCGCCTCGTCGAGCTGATTCAGGCGCAGACTCACCCTCGTACCGTGGCCCGCGTCGGTGGACGGTTGCACTCCGCATCTACTACGCCATACGATGCATCATATGGCGAGACAAGGACGAGACGAGGACGGGCTGGCCCGCTTTGGTGAGCCCGGGATGCTGGTGCTGCTGTCACTGAGCGACGGCGCGAAGCACGGGTACGCGATCACTACTGACATTCAGGAGCAGACCGGGGTCCGACTGGGTCCTGGCACGCTGTATGGCTCACTGACCAAGCTGGTCGAACGCGGCCTGATCGCCGCGCTGCCCAGCGAGGAACGGCGCCGTCCCTACGAGATCACCACGGCGGGACGGGCCGCGCTGGCCACCCAACTCGCGACCTGGTCCCGGGTCGTGCAGACGGGACGCACCCGGCTGGCCCAGGCATGAGACGTCTCCTGCTGGCGATGCACCCCCGACGGTGGCGTGCCCGCTACGGTGAGGAGTTCGCCGCCCTCCTCGACGACACGGGGTTGAGCGTTGCCGTCATCCTTGACGTCCTGCACCACGCGATCGGGCTGCAGCTGCGCGCCCGCCCGCTGCTCGTCCGGGTGGCCGCCGCCGTCTGCACGACCGCGGCCATCGAAATCATCGCGGTACGCACCGGGCTGACCGACAACATCCTGTGGGCACCGTCCACCGCGCTACGGGCGCTGGCGCTGGTCGCGGCCCTGACTCCCGGTGCCCTACTAGCCAGCCCCGTCGTGCGGCGCCGAGTCCTCGACCGCGGGCGCGGCACTCCGTGACAGGGCTGGTCGTCGCAGGTCTGGTCGCGGCGGGCCTGATCGTGGTCGGGCTGGCCTGCGCACGCCGGCCCCCACCCGCACCGAGCCGCGGGTGGGGTACCCGACTGCGGCGTGGCGTCATCCGCGGCATCGTGGTCGCGATCGGCGCATTCGCCGTCGTGCGAGCCGGATTCGTGATCGCCGCCGACGACCTCAGTCATCCCGAGACCTATCGAAACGACTGGGGCGGCCCGCACTACATCGGGGTCATGGCCATCCACGTCGGCCCGGCAGTTCTTGTCACGTTAGCCGCGTTGGTTCGCTGCGGTGGAGGACTACTTGGTCGGGGATGTCCACGGCGACCAGATCGGTGTGAGTGAAGTCCGCGCCCTTGAACAACAGCGGCTCCCGCCTCTGCGCCGCCAGCGCATACGCAAAGCAGTCTCCGAAATTCAACCGGGCGGGGCTGCCGCTGCCCCGCCCGAAGTCGCGGTATGCCTGCCGAGCAATGCTGGCCTGCGCTGCGGTGACGGCGACCACGTCTATGCCCGCTACCATCACGAGTTCGTCGAACCTTCGGCTCGCGACTGGATCACGAACCGAGTCCACGACGACGGCAGCCTCCACATAGTTGACGGCCGACATCGCCGGCCGGTTCGCCGCAACGAGTGCAGCAGCATAACGAGCCGCGTCGGGTTCGGCCCGAATGACGGCGACAAGCGCAGAGGAGTCGACGATCACGTCGGCAACCCACGTTCGTCATAAAGATCATCAATGCTCAGGCCCGACGCGGACACAACGGCAGCAATCTGACGGCCGATGGCCACAATGCGGGCGGCTCGTTGCTCAGCGCCCTCACGATCGGCACGCATTCGGTCGAGGCGCTCACGAACAGCAACAGTCACAGCGGTGGTGATGCTCTCCCCGGTCAACTCGGCGAGCTCGCGACTGAGTCGTTGCGTTTCGTCGTTTTTGATGTTCAGCGCCATCGAACCTTCTTCCACCATGGAAGCTCAGATCTCCACCATGGTACCCGGATCTCGGGACGTGCCATGGCGCATCCCGTCCGGCGTCGGACTCAACGTGTTCAGCCGCGAGGCGAGTACTCCGACCATGGACGAGGTGCTCACCGACATCGACAACGCCCGCCCGTGCGCCGGGCTCACCACGGACGATGCGGTCGCAGCCGTCCGCACAGTCCGTGATGCGCCATCGAACTGATTATTCAGACATATCCTGGAAGGCCGTCATTGTCGGCAACCGGTACCAGCGCTGCATCCTGATTCGTCGCCACCAGCGCTGGCGTGCCCATATCTGCCGGGGTCAGGAGGCCCAGGCATGCTCCCGCCGGCCCATCGACACCGCGACGTCCGGTGCACAGGAACGATATTCGACATCGCGACGCCATACCGTCATCCGGCAGCGTCCCGCCTCGATGGTCCACGTCCGACGGTCGCATCTGTCCTCGACCTGCACCGGCTGTGGCGTGCGGGGTTCCATGGCCCGCAGATGCGCCCATGCGTGGGCCGGACCCCACTCGGGGAAGGTGGCGACGAGCTCGCCGTCTCCGTCAAAGACCAGAAACCGGCGTCCGATCATCGACTTACCTGTGTCCACCTGATCTCCCCCCATCACACCCATATCAACATCTCACCCTTCGAAGTAGAACACGGACTTAAAGTGATCCCAAAGACAGCATGGACCGGGCGGACAACCCCCGCAAGAGCAGCTGTGACCGTGTCACCACAGAACGCGCAACCCCATCCGATAGGAGTGATGAGACAGTGGCATTATGTAGCAATAGACCATGCTAAGGAGGACCAATGGGAACCAACAGTGGTCCGACTGTCCGGCGACGGCGACTCGGCGCCGAACTCCGCCGGCTCCGCGAGGGGGCCGGCGTGTCAGTCGAGCAGGCGTGCGAACTCCTCCGCTGCTCCGTTTCAAAGATCAGCAGAATGGAGAACGGCCGCGTGCCCGTCCGGACGCGCGACGTCCACGATCTCCTGCAGCTCTACGGCGTAACGGACGACGCTCAGCGCGAGGCGTTCCTCGCGCTTGCCCGCGAGTCCCGTAAACGTGGCTGGTGGCATACCTACCACGATGTCGTTCCACCCTGGTTCGAGATCTACATCGGACTCGAAGGGGACGCCTCCTCGATAAGCGTGTATGAGGCGCAGCTCGTCCACGGTCTGTTGCAGACGGCGGAGTACGCCCGGCATGTCATCCGTGCCGACAACCCGGAGATCGCGGATGAGGATGTCGAACGCAGGGTCGCGCTCCGGCTCGACCGGCAGAATCGCCTCACGCACGAGAGCCCACCTCGACTGTGGGTCGTCCTCGACGAGGCGGTGTTGCACCGCCCGGTTGGCGGCACGGCCGTGATGCGCGTCCAACTCGAACATCTCATCAAGCGAGCGGAACTACCCAACGTCACCATTCAGGTCGTACCCTTCACCGCGGGTGCCCACGCGGGAATGGGCAGTACGTTCGCGATCCTCGGCTTTCCGGACCCGACAGACCACGACGTGGTCTATATCGAGGAGGCGACCGGGAGCCTCTATCTTGAACGAGCGGCGGAAATTCGGCACTACCGACTGAAGACCGACTACCTGTTGGCCGCCGCGCTCCGCCCCGACCAGTCCCTTGAGATGATAGCCAGAGTGACGGAGGAAATGAAATGACTGAACACACCAGGTCGGCCAGTCTCACCATCGATGCCGAGACCGCCGATTGGCGCAAGAGCAGTTACAGCAATGGTGCCGGCGGCATGTGTGTCGAGGTTGCCGTAGCTGACGGGGGCATCTTCGTCCGCGATTCGAAGAACCCGTCCGGGCCGGTCCTGGCCTTCACCGGCGGCGAATGGGATGCGTTCCTCGCCGGCGCCAGGGACGGCGAGTTCGACCGGGCCTGAGCGGCCGGAAAATTTGATCACAGTGACATTTGATCACAACTTTGCCGCACACCTTCAGATTCTCTGAGAACTGAGAGTAACACAGTGGCCACCAGGTAACTACGGATGCCGATTACTACCGGTGCCGGTTACTACAGGTAGCGGTCGGGGTCGAACGGGGCACCTACCGTCCGGCCCCGAACCGTCGCGCAGCAGCACCGGCTCGCAGCGACACCACCGTGCCGCTGACATGACCGACACGGTCACTGCGAGGGCACGTACGACGACCTCGCGAAAAAGCCCTTGCGATCGGGCCGGCGACAGCGCACTCTGTAGAGGTCCGCTCGGGTCACAGTTATTTCCCTGTTGTCTTCCTGGTCAACGTTGTCTTCTGGTCGACGTCGGGCTCTTGGTCGACGTCGGGTGAAGATTCCGATCATCTTGTCGGGTGCTGGTGCCCGCCGTCGCCGTAGGGAGCGAAGCCGCTATGTACGCCATCGCCTGGGCAGAGGCCCGAAGGTCGGGGCGTGCCGGGCTCCCCCTGCATCCGAGCCTCCGATCCAGCCGGGCCCGTCGATCACGCGCTGGCGGAACATAGGCGATCGATCGCTTCACGGGCAGGGATTACCAACCCCATCGACCCGGGAGCCCCCTGATCCATCTCACGCCTGACGCACGCCAGGCTGGCTTTTCGTCGTCCTGTTCCTGCACAACGGGAGGTGATCAGCGTGGCCACTGCCACGACGAACCTGCTCAACACCCCGCTTGAGGACCCGCGCACCGAGCGGGTGCGCCGCAACGCTCTCGCGGCGTACGTCGACGGAAAGATCAGTTTTGCCCAGGCGAACTCCCGGGTCCGCAAGGCGATGGAACGGTTCGGGCCATGACCTCCGCCAGCCAGGCCAAGGGCACTCCAACCCAGAGGCTCAGACCAGGTGGAGGTACCGGTTGCTGATACCGACGGATATGCGCTGACCCCAGGCCAGCGTCAACGTGTCTGTCTCGATGCCGTCGCCGAAGACAACCATCCGCTCGGACTCAGCAAAGAGCTCAAGGCGCGCCGAACCAGTGATCATCCCTTCGGTGCGGCTCGTGCCGGTAGCGGGTGACGGCCATGCCTCCCGGACGAACCACACCAGCACCCGCGCCTCCGGGTTCGGAAGACCGAGGCCACTGACGCGTTCCTGCCACACCGATCGGCACCAGCCGGTTGAACCGGTCCCGGTCCCGATGAGCAGACCCGACGATGCTTGTCGCTCGGTGCTCTGACCGTCGGGACCGGGCGCCCGCAGCACATAGCGCGCAGTCTGGTGCCCGATGTCCCCGACATAGAGCTCGTTGAGGGCCACCAGTCGCTGGCCGTCGTCGAGCACTGCTTCCGCCATGGTCAACCGCCTGACCACGTCATCTGCATCGGTGCTGCCACTGCCTCGGCGCGCTGCACCAGAGCGGTCCGCCTCGATCTGGCGCAGGAGCCCACCGATGTCCCGCGGCCGGTAGCGGACCAGGACGCCGGGGTTGCGGCCCGGTTCAGGGTCGACGCCCACCACCGGCTGGGTTTCGACGTATTTCGCCACGTTGGCGACCAAGCCATCCTGGCCGACGCAGACGATGATGTCGTCCGCGGCGAACATGAATCGGTCGAGGTCGCGACGTTCGACCTCCCCCCGCCGCCAGTCCGGCGGGATGGCTGCCGCGACCACCCGACGGGCATCGCGATGGGCCGCGTGGCGTGCCTCGACCTCGGCCAGGTCGCGGTCCCTGTTGGCGAGGAAGAACGCGGCCTGGCCCCGGGTGCCATGGCGGTCGAGCAGTTCGGAGTATTCGGTGCGGCGGTGGACGACCACCACCCGTGGCGCGAGGGTCATCACCAGTCCCCATCGTTCACCGACGCCGGTGGCGCCGGTGGCGCCGGTGCCACCGGTGCCACCGGTCCGCCTGAGCCAGCCGGGAGCTGTTGTGCGACAACTGGCACGGCCGACCCGGCGAGCTTGGCGACGAGTGCCGTGACAAGGTCCGGAGTTATCGTCAACGTGTTGATGCTGGGCAGGTTCCCCGCGAGGTCCCGAACAGCCAGGGCGATCACAGCCGACCTGTCGAGGTCCCGCAGAGCCGCGACGCGCGCGGTGTCCGCCTCGCCCTGGGCCGTGCCGACCAGCCGGGTGGCCTCGGCCTTTGCTGCCGCGCTGACCCGGGTACGCTCTGCCGCGGCGTCAGCGGCAATGCGTTCGGCCGCTGCTTTCTGGGTGACCCGCAGGTTGTCGTTGGCACCCCGCTGTGCGACGAGCTGCTCCTCTCGACGAGCCAGTTCGATCTGGTTCTGCATCTCGGCCTCGGCAATCCGGCGTTCCTGCTCCACCGCGACCGCTCGACGACCGTACGTCGCGCGGTCTGCATCGGTCTGGACCTGCTCACGGGTGGGCGTCCGCAACGCCTTCTCCATGTCGGCCTCCGGCCGGACGGCGATGACTCTGACACCCACGACCGTGATTCCGGTCTCGGTGAGCCTCGGATCGCCGACGAGACCGTCGAGAATACGCGCTCGCACCGCCGGAACACCGCTGACCAGCGCATCGGTCAAGACCGTCCGAGCGAGCAGCTCAAAGGCGTGTTGCTGGGCGGTCTCGGTGATCAGGCCAGCGAGCTGCTCGAGCGGCGCGGCTCGCCAGGTGCCGGTGTCAGGATCGATTCCGAAGTCCAGGCGGCTTGCCGCGACGGCCGGGTCGGCGATCCGGAAGGTCACCGTCGCCTGCACCGCGATGTCCTGAAAGTCACGGGTAGGCGCGTGGAACAGCAGCGGTAACTCCCGGTCGTCCAGCGGGATCTCGCTGATCACGGCTGTCCGCGGGCGGTACCAAAAAGTCTGGCCGATCCCCTCGTGGACCACCCGTCCGCGGCGCAGGTGCTGGATGTGCGCGGTAGGCGCGCCACGCAGGTGACGCAGGAACAGCGCCTTCGATATGTCTGCCACCGTCGCGGCTCCTCACTCACTTTTTATCGTCATATCGACGATAACCGGTTGAGCGAGTTTTCGTCAACCTGACGAGATAGGCTGAATGAGTGGCTACTGAAAGTACCCAGGACTACTACTCTTTGTTTGCGGTGACGGTCGATCTGAGCATCTTGACGGTCCGCCAGGACGTGCTGTGCGCGCTCGTCGTGGAGCGTGGCATCGAGCCCTACCGGGGGCAGTGGGCGCTACCCGGAGGATTCGTTCGTCCCCATGAGGACCTGGCGGCCGCCGCCCGCCGGGAGCTCGACGAGGAAACCGGTCTTGCGAACCTACCCGGGCACCTTGAGCAGCTGGCCACCTACGGTGCACCCGGCCGTGACCCGCGGACACGCGTGATCACCGTCGCCTACCTCGCCATGGCCCCCGACCTGCCGGTGCCGGTGGCGGGAACGGACGCTACGGCTTCCCGGTGGGCGCCAGTGGACGACCTGCTCGCCAATGACGACTCGCTCGCGTTCGACCACGGGCGCATCCTGGCCGACGGGGTGGAACGGGCTCGTGCAAAGATCGAATATACACCGCTGGCAACGGCGTTCTGCCCGCCCGAGTTCACCGTGGCGGATCTTCGCCAGATCTACGAAACAGTTTGGGGGGTCCGACTCGACCCGCGCAATTTCCACCGCAAGGTAACGGGCACCCCGGGCTTCCTGCTCCGAACAGGACGGACGACCAGGCGCGACAGCGGTCGGCCGGCCGAGCTCTTCCGGCGCGGCCCGGCCGGCATTCTGCACCCAGCCATGCTGCGCCCAACACCGGATTCAACCCGAAACAACCATTGAAATCGGGCTCCTGGGTAAAATCGTCGCCCCGGTTCGACAGCCGAACGAAAGATCCAAAATGGACTCTACGGCGGTGAGATGGAGCGGGGTGGCCGGCAGCCCGGGTGATCGGGGGGGTGAACCCGAACGGCCGGCCACCTCTCACTCTGCGGTCTGGGCAGTGAAAACACGGAATGGAATCGCCGCGGGCCGGCTGGTGGTGTGACCGCGGTGACGAACTCGCCCGTCCGGCACCCATCGACCCGGGCTGGGCTGGTACGTCACCGCCGAAACCGAACCCTGGCGGGAACAACGTCTACCGGACGGACTCACGACCGTAGAGGGCTGGCCGCGACGGCTCCACGGCTTCCGGTAAAAGCCCGAGTGCGACGGCTGTCATGTGATGGAAATCGATAAGCGATGCCATCGGCTCCTGCCGAACCAGGGCCTGCGTTATGTAGGCCGAGAGTCCCTGGACTCCAACGCGGCTCACCAGATGCTCCACCAGATCCACAGGAAGTGTCACCGGCACTACCTGGTAGGGGCCACCCACTCCGTCCGAATACACGTTGCGCCACCCCCGCATGTCGCTTGCGGCCATTGCCTCAACGCCTGACTACAACCCGTCCCAATTACCGCTACCCTAATTACAGACGGTTATGAAAAACATGCCCACGACAACAACCATACTCGGATAATCCGCACATACAATAGCCGAAGACAACAAGTCTTCCCTCTGGTCGGGCAACCAGCACGCCCAGACCATCAAATATCGACGATAAAAACACAACAACACCCACCGGCGTGACGTCGTCCAGCGACATCGTGTACCGGCATCCCGTCAGACCGAGGCCAGGGCCTGGCCCTGGCCCTGGCCCTCAGACCGTCGCGGACTCCCGCGCGACGCTTGCGGCCCGGTCCCGTCCAAGACCGAAGATTCCGATCGCGACCAGCCCCAACGAGACGACAAACGCCACCAGCTGCGGCCCCTCAGGTGCCGACTCGTCGAAGAGGGTCAGGCCGAGCATCACCGGCAGAAAGGCCGAGACCCCGCTGGTGACGGGAAACGCGATCACAGCGGCCCGACCCTGCAGGCCCCGCTGTTCCAGACCCAGAGCAAGGACGGAGAAGGCGATCAGCACATAGGGGGTCGGTGTCCACAGCAGCCCGGTCAACTCATGGTCGTCCAGATAAAGACCGATCTGACGGGTCGCCAGCGTTGCGATCGCATAGCCGACCCCAGCCGATAATCCGAACAGCAGAGCCGCCTGCGCGATCCGCTCCCTGTGCCCCGCCCGGTTGGCCAGCCACGCCCCGACCGCGGTGAACGTCAGTCCGAAGGCCAGGAACAAAGCCAGATCGTGATTGCTCGCCGGGGTACCGACCTGGGCCCCGCGGCTGAAGGCGAGTGCCAGCAGGCCGATTCCCGCGACCATGCACGCCATCCCACGCCAGCCGACCCGGCTGATCCGTTCTCCCAGAAACCGCCGGGCCAACAACGAGAACACCACCATGTCGCCCGCCATGAGCGGAGCGACAAGGGCAACCGGTGCCACCGAAAGCGCGACTACCTCCAGCAGGAACGACCCCGCTTCGACGGCGAGTCCGAGCAACCACAGCGGTCGCAGTACGAGACGTAGCAGCAGGCCAAGCCCCAGCCCACCACCGGGTGGGGCCTGGCGTGCCGCAACGGCCTGGATGAGTGGGGCCATCCCGTACAGCGCCGCCGACACAATGGCGACCGGGATGCCGATGACGAGCGCGTCGCTCACACGTCTTCCAGGAACCGGTTCGTGCTCGCACCCGTTCTCATACTGTGCGGGATCAGAACGTCACCAACCATTGGCCAGCTCAACCTGACTGAGCGCGCCGTCGAATGCCTGCTCCCATGCCTCCGGCGTCCCGACCACGCGCACCGATGGTGGTTTGGTGCGGTCGAGGGCCGCCAAGACTGAACGGCGCAAGGATGCCGCATCGGCGGAGGTGACGTCCGCCCGACCCCGGTCGAGCTCCAGCTGCAGGTTGTCCCGGCCGTGGCCGGGCACGACGTCCAACAGCAGCAGATCACGACCGATGACCCGTGCCTCGCTACAGGTGTCACCCGACGATGTGACAACAAGATCACTCGCTGCCATCAATTCGGGAATCCGGTCGGTAAAACCGAACGGGACGACCTGCGGGTGCGTGTTCGCGAGTTCTCGCAGACGACCAGCGAGCGAGACGTTGCGGCCAGCGACCGCGAGTACCCAGACGCCGGCCTCGGCAAGCGCCCGAGCGCCCTCGACCAGCGGCCCGAGGCCCCAGGAACCCGACATCAACAGCACACACCGTGCATCCGCGGGGATCTCGAGTGCCTCGCGGGCCGTCTCCTGTGTCGGTGGATCGTAGAACGGCTGACGAACCGGCGTCGGTACCACGGCGATCCTCGCCTCCGGGTGGAAGCGCCGGACGAACCGTGCCGCCGTGTTCGAGGTGACCAGGTACAGGTCGGTGTTCTCATGCACCCACAGCCGGTGCACGCAGACATCCGTGCAGAAAACCGCGGTCACCATTCGGGAATGTTCGGACTTGACCCTGCTGGCCGCGGCAGCCCCGGTGGCGAAGATTGACACCAACAGCTCCACTGACTGGTCGCGCAGTTCCATCCGGAGCTTGGGTACGAGAAAACGCGACGAAGCAGCCTCGATCGCCTTCGACAGCCCGCCGCCGGGACGCATCTGTGAGAAGTGCACAGCGTCATACAGCCCGGGGACGGCCAGCATCCCGCGAAAGACGCCCTCACCCGCCGACCCGGCCCGTCCGCCCATCATGCGCAGGGAGTCCAAGGTGCGGGTGGAGAATCCACGCAGGGCCAACGAGTGCGCACATGCCTGGGCCATGACGTCATGGCCCATCCCGAGCGAACCCGAGAGTAGAAGCGCCCGCCGGTCAGGCTGTCCTCCCCCGTTCGTCGGGGACTCCGCCGACCCGTCCGCGTGATCGCCCGTCATGCTCTACTCGGCGGAGGCTGGGACGCCGACCCCGTCGGCCCGACGGGCGGGTACCGACACCGGCCGCTCGCTCGCGGCCTGTCGGTCCGCCAGGTACCACTCGACGTACTGTCTGACGCCGTCGGCGAAGCGAGTGGTCGGCCGCCAGCCCAGCAGTGCCTCGGCCTTTGCGTTCGATACGGACCGACCCCGGAAGTCACCCGGGCGGGCCGGGATGTGTTCGATCTCGACGCCCGGGAAGTGGTCCCGGACCGCTTGCGCCATGGCCAGCACGCTGACGCGCTCATCACCCTCGAGCGCGATCGTCTCGTTGCGCGCCGCGGCGTCCATGGCGAGCACGTGCGCATCCGCGAGGTCACGGACGAAGACGTAGTTGCGGAACTGCTGTCCGTCACCGGCGACGGTGAGAGGCTCCCCGTCGATCGCCTTACGCAGGAAGCGGGCCAGAACCAGCTCCTCGCGCATCCCAGGACCATACGGGATGCCGTACCGCAGGATCGTGAAGTCCACGCCGTAGGTCTGCTGGTAGCTGTGCAGTAGCAGCTCCGCTGCGATCTTGGTCGAGGTGTAGACGTGGCCGGCGCGGTTCATCGCGAACTCCGCGGCCTCGGTCAGCGCTTGTGGGTCATCCAGATCGCCGCCGCTGGCCCCATATACCCACACAGTGCTCGCGAACAGAACCCGGCGCACTCCGGTGATGCGCGCGGCCTCGCAGACGTTGGCCGTGCCCTCCACGTTGAGTCGCACCGTCCGGATCGGATCGGCGAAGGCATGATCAACGTTGGCCATGCCCGCCAGATGGAAAACCATGTCACATTCAGCAAACGCTGAGGTAACCGAGGGGAGGTCCAGGACGTCGACGATCCGGTGATCGGCGCGAGGGTCCGCCACGTGCGCATGCAGATCTACCGAGATCACATCATGGCCGGCGTCCAGGAGCCGGTCCACCAGATGGGCTCCGATGAAGCCGGAACCTCCAGTGACGGTTATACGCATAGGTCACCCGTCCAAGGTCGTCAGGTTTGGGGTCGGATCATGTAGTCGGAGCTGGTGGGACCTGGTCGTGAAGCCGGGAATGATGGGACCGGACCCGGGACCGGACCCCGGTCAGATCTCGACCGTGAGAGTCTCGACAGCAGACGCCAGTGACACCAACACGTGGTCCACCTCAGCTCCGGTCATATCCGAATGGACAGGAAGGCACACGTGCCTGGCGCACACGTCCTGCGCGACCGGGTGATCACCCCGAGCATACGACTCAAACGCCGGCTGCTGGTGCAGAGGCGCCTCGTACACCTCACCCGACAGTGACACGCCGTGACGCTCTTTCAGCTCCTTCTTCAGCCGCGCCCGGTCGATGCCCGGCCGCACCAGGACGAGGTACTTGTAGTAGTTGCTGCGGCCGCCCACTGGTACCAAGATCGGTTCGAGTGCCTCGATCTGAGCCAGTCCCGCCGTATAGGCGGCGGCGGCGGCGTTGCGACTGTCAAAAAACTCGGGCAACCGGCGGAGATGCACCAGTCCGGTGACGGCATGCAGTTCACTCATCCGCCAGGCGTAACCCTGTTTGATGTGGACGTTGCCAAGGAAGCCGGCCTTCCCCTGATCCCGGAATATCACCGCCTCGTCCCGTACCCGCTCATCGGCGGTGAGAATCATCCCGCCCTCACCACTGGTGATGACCTTCGTGGGATAGAACGAGAATGCCCCGGCCACACCGAACGAACCCGCGTAGCGGCCGTCATGGCTCGAACCATGCGCATGGGCGGCGTCCTCCACCAGGAGAATGCCACGCTCGTCGCACAATGCCCGGATGTCGTCGATCTCGGGAGTGATCAACCCCCCGATGTGGACGAGGACCACCGCACGCGTACGGGGCGTGAGCGCCGCGGCCACGGTAGCGGTGCTCAGGGCAAACGTCTCGGCGTCCACATCCGCAAAGATCAGATTCGCGCCGGCCCGCAGAACCGCGAAGCCGGTCGCCGCAAACGTGTTCGTCGGCACGACGACGTCTGTACCCGCAACATCCACGGTGCGGAGAATGATCTCAAGAGCAGCCGTGCCGCTGCTGACCGCGACGGCAAAAGGGACACCGTGAGCCGCGGCGAACGCCGCTTCGAACTCCTTCGTATGCGCGCCGAGCGTCAGCGCTCCACTAGCCAGGATCTCCGACGTCAAGGACGCGATCTCCGCGCGATCGGCTTCGGGGAAGACGATCCGCGCCGCTGGAACCTGCACCTGCACACCCCCTTCGGGCCGCACCACATCGGTGTTCACGACCGTCTCCGGTCCGGACACTGCGCAGAGCGACGCTACCGGTTCACCTGCCGAAAAGCCGTCAGGATCATTCTGGCCCGCAACACCTTCCATGATCCTCCCCTGGAACGGCGGCCCGAGGGCCGCTGGGTAGCCCGGGAATGACCGCCAGGATCCCGGTTTGCACCCCGGCTGCGACTAGAAAACAAGATAGACCATTGCCGCCCAAATCCACCTGGACATCGTGCGTCATGTCACCTGATGACCCATATAGTCCCACTGTGAACACGGGGATGAATCACAACGAAGAAACTATTACCCAACGCGCCGATAACGGGCGTGTTTGACAGCTTCACGACGACCGGTGGACACCTTGAGGTCGCGACTGCCCGGACAGCATGAATGATCACCGAGACGTGACTGCAGAATACTGACAGTAACCGACCTCCGTGGTGGGACAACGGAAAGCATCCGGCACAGGAGTGGCACTTCGGTCAGCTGGGCGGCTGGAACGCCCGGTCCGCGCAGTACCCCACACAGGCAGCACCCCGCACAGGCAGTACCCCACACAGGCAGTACCCCGGCAGACCGCACCGAGGATGCAGCGGCTGCCGGGTTCCCGGGACCAGCACCTGGGAAGGAACTGCAACGTGACACAGGACAAGATCATTCGAGATCTCGCCGGTGTGGTCGGCCTTGTCGACAAGGTGGAGCCGTTCATCGAGCTGCAGGACACGGCAACCCGTGACGAGGCAGCTCGCGAGATGCGCAACGCGGGTGTGCGCTACGCCCGGGTCGTCCGCCTCGAAGCCGACCTCATCCGCTCCTCGATCATCACTGTGGCGGACCTCGGCAAGGTCCCCGACCCGGCCCGACCGCTGGCAGGCGTGATCGACGCCTTCCTGCCCGAAATCTTCCTGGACTGGCGTGACTTTCTCACCAGCGCCGTCAACGAATCCCTGCGCGATGCGCCGGTGGGCACGACGATCACGGTCGAGGACGAGGGCCGGCCGCTCGGCGTCATCCCGGCTACCACCATCGAAGCATTCATCAACACCGGCAGCGGATGACCTGTGAACACCGCTCATAGCCACGCCGGGTACCTGCCCTCGGCCCGTCGTCAATCGTGACAGCACCAGCTTTCAGCGCTGGGATACGGCTTCGTGGAACGTCATTTCGGACGCTGTGTCGTCATAGAGAAGCCAACGCGACGGCTTGCCCCGCGCCGGACCGACATTGACGAACAGGCGCCGCGCGCCGCCCGGATCGACCGGGATCGGCCTCCCCGGGGTGACCGGCCGACGCCGCGCCAGCACCGCGCCGGCCGGGTCCCCGAGCGAGAGCAGGTCCAGAAGCAGCACCTGGTGGGAGTGGCCGACCATCAGGATCGGGACGTCGGGCAGCTGCGCGAGCCGCGGGTAGAGCACCGCAGGCCAGCCGGGACATATCGGCCCGTCGTCCCAGGAGAACTGGTGGCCGTGCATTGCCGTGGCAGCCCCGATCATGCGGGTTGCGGGTGCGGCAAGCAGAACATCAAGATCGCCAACGGTCTGTTCATCCCGCAGCAGATCGCGGATCCGCCATTCCTGGTTGCCGAGGACCAGATCGACGCCGGCTAACTCGCGCCACAGCCTCGGATCCGGTTCCACCACGTCGGTGACGTCGCGCCGAGTGGTGCTGTCATGGCCACGCCATGGCACCTTGGCGTCGAGGTAGTCGCCGAGACACACGATCCGGTCGGCGCCGCGGCGCTGTACATCATCCAGCACCCGCCGCCACGCCTTGCGTTTCCCGTGTAGGTCCGCCACTACCGCGTATCGCATACGACCACCATCCGCCGCCGTTGTCCGTGCTGCCATTCTTCGTCCGCCACGTCGTCCAGCGGCTCTCCGCCGGATATGTCCACTATCCAGAGAAAAGGACAAAACGGAGAACACGGTCATTTATGACGTGATTCGTCCAGGCGCATCCCAGGAAATGGTTACCCCAAGTGAGCAGATTAAACGATCATAGCTATCGGGACCGTCCCGGCCAGCTGGCCGACCCGGCTCCGGTCAAACTGGATTACGACACCGTCCAGCACCGCATATCCGGAATGGCAGAACTGACATGGCAGACAGATCATGAATATCGAGACTCCTGGATGGTTCCGCGCCGCACTCGAGCGGCGGCCCGAGCGGCACACGACCCAGGTCGACGGATGCCGGATCAGCTACCGGTACTGGGGGGAGCGCGACCGCCCGGGAATCGTTCTCGTGCACGGCGGGGGCGGCCATGCGGGCTGGTGGGACCACATCGCACCGCTGATCGACGGCGAGTACCGGGTCGTCGCCATCGACATGTCCGGCCATGGCGACAGCGGGCGCCGTGATGAGTACAACCTCGCCAGCTGGGCCGCTGAGATCGTCAGCGTGGCGGCGCACGCCGGCCTCACCGGTACGCCGATCATCATCGGACACAGCATGGGCGGCTGGGCATCGATCATGGCTGCGGCGAAGTACCCCGAGAAAATCGGCGGCATCATGATCATCGACGCTCCGGTCGCAGACGTCACCCCGGAGGAACGAGCCGCCCGAGAACGGACCGCATTCGGGCCGCTTCGGGTCTACCCGACCGTGACCGACGCCCTGGCCAGGTTCAGAACGGTGCCGGACCAGCCGAACATGCTGCCCTACGTCGTGAACCACGTGGCGCGGACGTCCATGGGGGCGGTCGAGGGCGGCTGGACCTGGAAATTTGATCCGGCTATCTTCCGGGGACGTCGGCCGTCGCCGCAGATTCTCAAGGAGGTCCGCTGCCGTGTCGCGCTGTTCCGGGCCGAGCACGGCCTGATAACACCGGATATCGGCACCGAAATGTACGAGCTGCTGGGGCGGGTCGCGCCGGTCATCGAGATCCCGCTGGCGGGGCACCACGTCATGCTGGACCAGCCCCTACTGCTGGTTACCGGCATTCGGACGTTGCTTGCCGACTGGCAGCACTCGGTGCCCCAGAGCCGGCCGAAGGCCCGAGCGACTACCGCGTAGGCCGGGCGACCTGCGACAGCGCCACCGGTCGCCCGGCGGCCCCGTGAAGACGGCGGCCTCCTGAATACGGCAGCCCGGTGAACAGGGCAGCCCGGTGAACAGGGCAGCCCGGTGAATGCGGCAGCCCGTCACCGGAAATGTCCGGATGTCGTCGTGTCCTCCGACCGGCGTGCAGGGATCATGCCTGCGCCAACGCCTGAGTCCTCCGGAGGTACGCCCACTGCCTCCGCGTCGCCGAGCCCGGGTTCCGCCCCTCGGCCGGGCCCCGCCAGGAAGGACGCGACCAGGGCGATCAACAGCATCGTGATCGAAAAGACGAAGGCGGCGACGAGACCGTCCGAGAACGGCCCGGAGATCAAATTGGGGAAAAAGGCCCGACCGGTCACATAGGCGCCTGAGTCGGGCAGAGCTGACAGCGTCTGCGGCCCGAGGATCTGCTCCATCGGGTTGTACCCGAGAAAGGCCGAGAACAGCACCCCGATCGGCGGGAGGGCGGACACCGTCTGCGCGGTTGACGCCGGCACACCCTGGTCCACGAGACCGTTGAACATGGTCGACGGCAGGCTGTGTGAAAGCCCGATGACGATCAGAGTGAAGGAGAGTCCTATCGAAAGCACGAAAGCGGCATTCTGGAAGGTGGCGGCCATACCCGCGCCGGCTCCTCGGGTGTTCGCCGGCAATCCGTTCATCACATCGGCCCGGTTCGGAGAGGAGAACAGACCGGTACCCACGCCGTTGACAAGAAGGATCAACGCGAACACCGGATAGGAGAAGTTCACCGGGATGGACATGAACAGCACGAAGCTCACAATGACGATGGCCAGGCCGCTCACCGTGAACATTCGGGCGCCGAAACGATCGGACAGTACCCCGGCAATCGGTGCGGCCACCAGGAACCCGATCGTCAGCGGAACCAGGTAAATTCCCGCCCACAGCGGGGTGTCGGTGAAACTGTAGCCATGCTGGGGTAGCCAGATTCCCTGCAGCCAGATGAGGAGGACGAACTGGAGGCCACCGCGACCGAGTGACGCCAGCAGGTTTGCCACGTTGCCGGCGGAGAACGACCGGATCCGGAACAGGCGCAGATGGAACAATGGTTCGATCACCTTCGACTCGATGATCGTGAACACAACCAGCATGACCACGCCACCGATCACCGCGGCGAGCACCCAGGGGTTGGTCCAGCCCATCGTGTGTCCACCGTAAGGCTGAATGCCGTAGGTGATGCCGACGAGCAGCGCGATCAGCCCGACGGCGAAAGTGATATTCCCCCACCAGTCCATCGCCGTGCGCCGTCGCACGCCACTGTCCTGCAGACTCGTATAGGCCCAGAAGGTACCCAGAACCCCGAATGGTACCGACACCAGGAATACGCAGTGCCAGCTGATCGGGGCAAGCAGGCCGCCGAGCAGCAGGCCTAGGAACGTGCCGGAGATACCGGCGACCACGTTGATACCCTGCGCCATACCACGCTGGCGGGCAGGAAAGGCATCGGTGAGGATCGCCGTGGAGTTCGCGAAGAGGAACGCCCCGCCCACACCCTGCACTATCCGCCAACCGATCAGCCAGAGAGCGGCCGCGGTGCCGTGCATCCAGGTGACGGCCAGCAGGATGGAGGCTACGGTGAAGATCGCAAAGCCCATGTTGTACATACGGACGCGGCCGTACATGTCGCCGAGCCGTCCGAACGTCACCACCAGCACGGCTGTGACGACGAGAAAGCCCATCATCATCCACAGCAGGTAACTGGTGTTACCCGGGCTCAGCGGATTGATGCCGATCCCGCGAAAGATCTCCGGCAGGGCGATGAGAACGATCGATCCGTTGACCGTCGCCATCAGGAGGCCGAGCGTGGTGTTGGACAGGGCAATCCACTTGTAGCGGGGACCCGGCACAGGTACCCGATCAGCTACCGTCGACGGTCGATCAATCCCGATATCATCCGAAATCTGCTGTCTGACATGATCTGACTCCGGCACCTGGCAGCCCTCCGCGAACACCACTCGCCCCACCCGGAAACTTGCTTAGTAAGACTAAGCAAGTGACACCCAATTTGGCGAGGTCCCAGGTGTGAGATTGGCCTTAGGCCAAATACGCGAAAAGAAAAAAACGGAAATATAGTCCGTATGGGAAAATATAGCCGGAATATACTGAGACCACAAAAATCCGGTAAAAAGATGGGCTCCCGCGACATTCGTCGCGGGAGCCCATCAGGCCACGCAGTGTTGCGTCAGGTACAGCAGCCGCCGCCGCAGCAGGCGCCACCCGACGGGGCCGGCAGCGGCGAAGCGAACCCGGAAGCCTGCGACGAACCCGCGCGGGTCACCGCGACCGCGGTGAACACCCGACTGGTGTCGGCGTGACCAACCGGGCACGGCGTGCTGACGGCGGCTGTTTCGGTGATGCCACGTCGCACCTCGAAACTGGTGTCGCACGTACGGCAACGGTATACATATGCAGGCACGCTCCCAGCTTACGTCGAGCGGCCCAGGTCGAACACGCGATCCGGTGGTCAGCCGATCCGGTGGTCAGCCGATCCGGTGGTCAGCCGAACTGAACTGGCTGGCCGGTCGCCTCGAGGACCGACAGCCAGAGGTCGCCGGCGGGATCAACCTGACTGCGGTGACTGATAGCCAGCGGAATCGGGACGTGCACGAACCTGCGACGCCACCGGCCGACCACCATTTCGGTACGGCCGGACATCGCCGCGTGGACCGCGGCGTGCGCCAGCCGGATGCAGTACACGCTGTCGTAGGGATTGGCCGGTACGCTGCGGATCACATAACTCGGATCGATGTATTTCAGATTCAGCTCGATGTCCACCGCGCCGAAATGTTCCGTGACCCGCCTGGTGAGGAGCTGGCCGACGTCCCGGAGCCTGATGTTGCCCGAGGCGTCGCTGCCCTGCGGCGCCCGGCCCTGCTCCTCCTGGGCGAGAAGTTCCTGCCCGGCGCCTTCCGCGACGACGACGACGGCATGGCCCCGCTCCTCGACCCGTCTGTGCAGGAAGTTCAGGAGCCCACCGTCACCGTCAAAAGCGAAGGGCACTTCAGGGATGAGCACCACGTCCGCGTCGCTGTTCGCCAGCGATGCGTAACAGGCCAGAAATCCCGAATGCCGGCCCATGAGCTTTACGACGCCCACACCGTTGGGCGAGGACGTCGCCTCGACGTGCGCAGCCCGTATCGACTCGGCCGCCTTCCCGAACGCCGTCTGAAAACCAAAACTCTGGTCGATGTACGGAATGTCGTTGTCGATCGTCTTCGGGACGCCGACAACAGCGATCTTGTCACCTCGCTCGCGCGCGATCCGGGCGAGCTCAAGCGCGCCGCGCAGCGAGCCGTCACCGCCGACAACGAACAGAATGGTGATGCTCATCCGTTCCAGGCAGTCAACGATCTCCTCCGGGTCCTGTTGCCCGCGCGAGGTCCCGAGGATCGTTCCACCGTTCTCGTTGATGGTGCCGACGAGCTCGGGGGTCAGGTCCAGGACGCTGTGGCCGTACTGGGCGATGAACCCCTGGTACCCGTTGCGGAAACCGAAGATTCTGGTAACGCCGTAGTGCGAGGTCAACTCGAACACCAGGCCGCGGATGACGTCGTTCAGACCGGGGCACAACCCACCACAGGTGACGATTCCGACCCGGGTCTTGGATGGATCGAAGAAAATCTTTCGCCGGGGCCCGGCCGGCTCGAATCCCGGGAGGGCGTCGACCGGCATCTCACGTTGTGCAACCATGGACAACGTGTCGTCGAGAAGAACACGGTCATCCTCGTCCACATAATGCTGGGTCGTTCGCTTGTCACCGATCAACGGCGCCAGCGGCGACGTGATCCGGCAGGACCCCAGCGTCCTTACGGAAAGATCTGGACCATCAGCCATCAGTAACGCATCCCTGGGACCGCCGCCGACGCAAGCGGGAGGGAGCCGGGAGCTCCCGACTCCGCCCGGTGACCGCGCCGTTCCCGGCCAGCCGGCGGACCAGCCCTGTTACCGACGTGAAACAGAGATTTCCGGGTGGGACACACCACGATTGTCAAATCTCCTTTCTCGCCCACTCGTGTCAAACAGTACCGGCCAGGCCGCCAACCCCGATGACAAGGATCGTGAACCCGCCCGAGTGGTGCGCCGGCCGAAACCCGTGCTTTACCGGCCGGACACGCCATGAACCCGGGTCAGCCCGATCGGCACCGCCGGTCGGCGTCGGCTCAGCGACCAGCCGCAGGTCGTCGTCGGTGTTCATGCCGCCGCCGGACGCGACCGCACCGGTCAGCCCGGCGTGGCGACATGCCCCCAACCCGCAAAGAGTGAGATCGATTACTGAACGTCCCCTGGACGATGCCGACCGGACGCCGCCCGCGGGTACCGACACGTCATCCGGTCATCCTTCGGTGAGGGAAACCGAGAGCGCTGATCCGGTCGCGGTCACCGGCGTCCCACCGACTGCCGCGGTCGCGCGGTCGGGTGCGGGCAACCGTTCGGCGATGAGCAGGGCGAGGTCGTCATGCAGCTTCCCGCCGACATGACCGTGCAGATGGGCAACCAGCGCGTCCAGCGCCGTGTCAAGAGTGACCGCTGTCAGCTCGGCAAGGTGGTCATCGAGGCTGAAGAACGCCCGCCTGCTGTCACGTGCCTCGATCAGGCCGTCTGTGAACAGCAACAACCGGTCACCCGGAGCCCAGCTGCTGATGGTCGCCGTGAAGTCCTCGGCGATGCCCAGTGGGGGGCTGGGCTCGATGATCGCCAGTGGGTGGGCCGACTCTGCGGACAACAGGATCGGCGGTGGATGCCCAGCAGAGATCAACCGCAACGTCCCGTCCGGATGGATGTCGACGAACAGGGCCGTGACGAAGTCCTCGGCGCCCGCTTCTCGCGAAACCGCCCGGGCGCAGGCACCGGCAACCCCCTCGATCTCAGCGTGGTTGGCGGCGCCCTCGCGGAACGCACCCAGGACGACCGTGGTCAGCCGGACCGCAGGTAGGCCTTTCCCCTTCACATCCCCAATGATCATTCGGGTAGCACCCGCTGCCGTCACAACCTCGTAGAGGTCCCCACCGACAAGGGTCTCGGCCGCGGCGGACAGGTATCGAGCGGCGAACGCGACCCCGTTCACGGTGGCGGGTACCACCGGTAGCAGCGCGCGCTGGGCCACCTCGGCGACGACGCGGACCCGTCCCAGCTCCCGTTCCCTACGCTGTCTGGTCACCGCAACATAGACCGCGACCGCGGCCTGGACGGTGACGAGCACGCATGCCGCGACATGCTGCCCGGTGCCGAACCGATGGTCCCACGTACCCGATGCCACGGCAGCGACCACCGCTGCGAGCCCGACGGCAACCGTGACCACCGTTGAGCCGGTAGCGGAGGCGACCAGGGGTACCAGTCCGTAGAAGCCGGTCAGGTTGATCCCGGGGATGACGACATCGGCGACCACGAGAAGACCCAGCAGGCCGGGTAGACCTCCGTCGGCCGCCACGACCGCGCTTCCACGTGTCCGCATTGTCCTCACCATGCCCACAACCAACGAACGAGGAAACGCCGTTGACCACAATACGACCACCGGTAGAACGCTACTTGTGCCGCGGCTCCCACCAAAACCATCAGCGGGGTCCCGGACCGCCGTCCACCGGTGCGAGGCGAGGATCCGCCGGTGGGAAAGGATCGGCACGTGGAAGGGATCGGCACGTGGAAGGGCACAGAGCTGCCATGGCACGCCGCGGATGACTGGAGCAGCCAGATCGATCACGAACAGTGGCGAACCGTCCGACGGTTCCTCAACCGGCACCGCCACCCGCTGACCCGGCTCGCCGGTGAACTGTACCCGCGGTCGGCACGGGTGGCTGGTACGCCGCTGCTCGCGCCGCCGGGCTGGATCCCCGACCGGGTCGTCCCCCTGGCGGAGGTGAAGGTGGGGTGGACAACCGACGTGGCGCCGGGCGAGGTGAACGGTACCGAACGCGAGACCGCGGCCCTGCGAGCGAGCCCGCCACCGGCGGCGACCCCAACCCCCGCCCCGCTCCAACAGGGGCCACAGGGGCCACAGGGACGACCGTTCGCCACCTATGCCCACGCGCTGGCTGCGCTCAACCCACCTCGGTTGCTGGAGAACCGCACGACCTACCGCCTTGTCGACCTCGATCCCCCCGTCGGTGGGAACCCGCTGCGCCTGACGTTCGCCCCAGGTTCCTACTTCGACGTCATCAACATCTGCGAAGCCGCCGCGCACGAACTCGCCGGGGCCGTCCTTGCCAGACTCACCGACGCCGGATGGGCACCGCCGCCCGGCGAGATCCCCGGCGAGATCCCCGGCGGGTCACGAGCGGTCCTTACGCCGATCAGCTGGCCGGACCTGCCTGTTCGCTGGTCGGAACTACCGTGGCGCCAGCTCATCGGCGACCCGTTCGACGCCGGGCGGCGCCCACTGCTCCCAGCGATCAGTACCCTGGTGCTGCGCCGCGACCCCGTATCCGGGCAGGCGAGCTTCCCGCTGCACTGGCGGGACCCGGCCAAGGTCGCCAGCGGGGGCGGGCTCTACCAGGTGATGCCCGTCGGCATGTTCCAGCCGTCCGCGGATGCCGCCTGGAACGAGATGCACGACCTTGACCTCTGGCGGGCAACCGTGCGGGAGCTGTCCGAGGAACTGCTCGGCGCTGGTGAGTCCTACGGCACCGATATCGCGCCACTGGACTATGAAAGTTGGCCCCTGTACCGCGCCCTGGCGCAAGCCCGAGCGGCCGGGCGCCTGCGGGTGTTCTGGCTCGGGACCGGCGTCGACCCCCTCACGCTCGTCGTGGACATGCTCCAGGCCGCGGTCTTCGACGCGGACGTCTTCGACACGCTGTTCGCGAACCTTGTCACGACCAACGCCGAGGGTCAGGTGATCGGCACGCGCTCCGACGGCAGCGGTGCGGTCAGGGGCATCCCGTTCACCGCCGAGACCGTCGAGCGCTACGCCGGCACCGAACCCATGCAGCCGGCCGGTGCCGCTCTGCTCCGCCTGGCCTGGCGCCACCGCGACGTCCTGCTGAACCCTGTGGCCGTGCTCAATGGATAGGGGCCGGGATCCGGCCGCCCGGGATCCCGCGACCCGCCACGTCCGGCGATCTCCCCGCCACCGGCGCAGACTCGTACTCGCACGGGCCAGCCTCCGGGAAAGGGGAACCAGAACATGCCGATCAGCGCAGACCTTGACACGCAGCTGGACAAGGACTGGGAGAACAAGAGTCTCAGCGAGGTACTCCGCGCGCCGGTGAGCGCGCTCGCCGGCGTGACCGATGATGACGGAAAACTGCTCAACCAGGCACTGAACGTCAAAACCATCTCGGATCTGGGCAAAAACAAGTACTTCCGGGCGGCCTACGCACTGACCCTGCTTTCCGACACCGGCGGGAAGTAGCTGCAAGCGGCGGCTGTGCAGGCTCACGTAACCCGGTGAGCCTGCACAGCACCTTGGCCTGCAGCGCACCTTGGCCTGCAGCGCACCTTGGCCTGCAGCGCACCTTGCGAGCCTGCATGCCATGTCGCCAGGTCCGCGTCTCCGCTCCCCGCGTGCTCCCCCCGGACATCCCCTGCTCGATCCCTGTTCGATCTCTGCGCGATAGCAAAAACCAACAGAGAAACATGTAAAGAACAACACCCACTAGCATTAGTAGACACGAACACATCAACTATGCACCATCGGGGTCAATGCGGACAACGGAGACCCCAGCAGCCACGCCAGACGACCGTCCCGACGCGGGCCCGGCCGCGGGCATCCGGTCGGCGCAGTGGCGGAAGCTTCAGCTGCGGGTGAAGGCCCTGGCGTCTGAGCGGAAGCGGTCAAGCTCGTCGGCGCTGATGGTCGGCCGCGACGAGCGCGCAGCAGCCAGGAGATCTTCGGTGGTCACCGGCAGGCGCTCACCCTTGTCGACCGCGCGGTGGAATGCCGCCGCCACGGCGCGCTGCACGGTAGAAGCAAGATCGGCCGGGGTGAACAGCTCGGTGGCCGCGACAACCGGTTCGACGTCGACCTGCTTGTTGTCGATCCGCTCGAGGAACCTGTCGAGCAGCAGGCGGCGGCCGGGTGCGTCCGGCGGCCCGACCGGAAGAACGAGGTCGAAGCGGCCGGGGCGGATGAACGCCGGGTCCAGCGCCGCGATCGAGTTCGTCGCGCAGATCAACAGACGCCCCGGTGCGCCGCGGAACTGCGGGATGGCCTTCAGTAGCTCGTTCACCACGGACTGGCTTTCCGGCCCGACCGCGTCCCGGGACTGCGCGATCTCATCCACCTCGTCGATGAAGACCACGACCCGTTCGACCTGCATGAGCTCGGTGATGGCTGTACGCAACTCACCAGCAAGGTTGCCGCCGCCGGTCGCCACCAACCGGGATGGCAGAAGTTCCACGAACGGCCACTCCAGGCGCGCCGCCACCGCCCGCGCGAACGACGTCTTCCCGGTACCCGGTGGCCCGAACAGAAGCATGGTCGTCGGCGTGACCACCCCGTACGTCTCGGCCAGCTCGTTTTCCTTGATAGGAAGAAGCAAGCGTTGTTCCACCAGTTTCTTGCCCTCGGCCATCCCGGCCAGGCTGTGCCATTCCGCCGCGGTGAGCAGGGTACCGCCCCAGCGCTCCACGGTCGTGACGTCAACCGGCCGCAGCGGCTCGTACTTCTCATAGAGCGTGAGCCCGGTCTTGGCGAATCCTCGGTTCCGGAAGGCTAGTTCCCCGAACTGGCCCGGCGCGAGCAGCGTGGTGATGCGGCGGTGACCGGCATGAATGAGCTGGTTCTCCAGTGCCTGCAGGAGCGCGGACCCGATGCCCCGGTATCGCCATGCGGGCGAGATCGCCAGCGCAAGTACCCGGGCGTGTCCTCGCTCATATTTCCCGACCGCGACGCCGACGAACTGATCGGGTGTGACAGCCACAACAGCAGGAGTGTCCTCGCGCAACGCGAGCACCGTGTCCGTCAAATCAAACGACGGCCCTTCCGCGTCAGATCTGACCTCCTCAAGCAGTTGAACCGTAGCGGTGTGATCGGTGGTGTCGTAGGACCGTACATGCCAGTTGGTCATGGCCGACTCCTTTCACTCGTGTCACTCGTGCGCAAGTACGGGTCAGTTACCTGTCGCGTCGTTTCCACTCGTGTTACCACTCTGGCAGCGGCAAGGAGCCCGCGGCGCAGGCTCGAAAGGAGCAGAGTTAACCAGCCGGCGCAGGCCATTCAGCCGCGGAGGGGAGCGGTAGATGGCCCGCGCCGGGGTCTCACCCGGGGTCGCGACCGTTGTCAGCGACCGCGCCGGGGAGCTTTTCCGACCACGCGGACCTCAGCTGCCGGCCGAGGAAAGCGTGATCATGACTCTTTTCGCACCTCCAGCGGCCCTGTTCTGCCCGGCGGAGACCCTCGCGATGTTATGTTCCAACGATTTTCGATCGAGTTCTCGGTAGCCTCCGGGATGCGACCGAGGTAACACCAGCGCAGCGCCGGCCAGTTCGTTGCAGAAACAGTTTTCGGGCGTCGGGTACATCGGTCGACCGCCCGCCGACACCACCGCGTCAGTGCGGCGAAACCTCGGCGGAACATTCCTCGGGGTACGCTGCCCCGCACTCGCGGACGGCCGACAGCCGTTGTCGCCGTCCCACGGAGTCCAATCATCAGGCGGCGCCCTCGCGCGGCCGGGGGATCGCGTGCTTGCGCGCGAGAGGAGCGGCCGACAGCAGATCCCGGCCGGCACGAGCGAGTTCGTCGGGCAGCCCTGTCAGTCCCAGTCTGCACCCGGCCTCTTCGCGAATAGCCATCAGATGGGCCAGCAGTGCCCGCGCTTGGTGAATCTCTCCTTCCGGCGCTCCGTCCGCGATCAGCCGGGCAAGGGATGTCATGACATCGCTCTCCGAGGTCACAGCCTCGGCATATTCGCGTGCGGCGATCCACAGGCGAGCCGCGGCGTGCTGCCAATCCGCCATGGCGCAGGCCAGCAGCGCCGGCGAGGCGGCCCTCGGCAACATTTTCGTAATCACTGTGGAACCCGGGGAGCGGGAGCGCTCACCAGCTGACGGCGCAGGGCCCGACGCTCATCCTCGTCCAGGCCACCCCAGATACCGGCATCCTGGCCGGTATCGAGCGCCCAGTTCAGGCACTCGCGGATCACCAGACAGCGACGGCAGACGGCCTTGGCCTCCTCCAGCTGTCGCTGTGCCGGCCCGGTAGTACCCACCGGGAAGAACAACTCCGGGTCCTCATCCCGGCAGGCGCTGCGCTGACGCCAGACTTCCAAATCCTCTGCGGACTGCGGCTCCTGCGCCCGAACATGACGCCACATATATGCGGTGTTCATGTCCTCGAATTGGCCGCGCAGCTCGCCGGCCGCATCCAATACAAGAACTCTTCTGCCCATCCGACACCGTCCCGTGGTCGCGTCGACATGAAGACTAAATCGAGCAGAAGCGTACGACCGACCCCAGTGAGTGTCTACTCGCAATGTTTCAGAACCAGGGAACGGGGAATATGACCTGAGCCGACGCCAGGGACTCTTGAATAAAGGCTGAGGTACAACGTCCCGTCGCCGCCATTCGTTCGAAGCGCTGGGAATCAGGGTTTCCAGGGACATCGGGACGACAGTTCACAGATCCGCACGATCACCGTCCGGATACTCCGCGTACACCTGAGTCGCGAGGGCCCGGCGCCCGGCGGAGGTCGCATACGGTGCCGGCGAATACCGGCCGGGGCGTAATCCGGCAAGAATCAAGGTGCCCCGCCGCGGACCGACCAGGAAGAACGACTCACCACAGGTGACCTCGGGTCCTTAGACTCCGGAGGGGGGGTTGGCTACGTTCCGAGTACATGCCTTGACATGACGGCCAAATGGGAGAAGGTCAGATGCCTCCTCGAAGGGTTACCATCGGTCCGTTGCAGCATGCACGCCAGATCCGCGGCCTGTCTCTGGCGCGGGCAGCGGAAGAGATCCGGAGTCTCGCCGAGGACATCGGTAGACCATGGGATGCGTTGACCGCGCAGCGCCTCTCGGAGTACGAGGGCGGCAAACGCCCGAGCTGGGAACACTGTGATCTACTATCCCGCTATTACTGCACCAATGTCGTAGCCCTGGGTTGGGCGTGCGACTACACAGGGCCCGAAACCGGGGCTCTGGCACTCATGTCGAATTCAGTTGACGATGGGGAGGCTCGATGGGCAGACGCCGATCTCGACCTTCTATGGAGACCTGACGGGTTGGCCGTCGGGTTCGAGGAGGTGACCGCCAACATGGAACGGCGGAAGTTTCTCAGCGTGTCCGGCGTGGCGCTGACCTCGGTCGCGCATCACTGGCTCATGACCGATTCAGCCGGGCTTGCTGCGGCACTCGAAGGAAAGCGCGTGAACGACTCGCTCGTCGCGGGTTTCGAGCGGCGGGTCGACACGCTTCGCAAGATGGATGACGTTCTCGGAGGAGATGACATATACGAACTTTCCATGGCGGAGCTGCGAGTCGCCGTACGCGTCCTGCGGACCGCCCTGTACGGCCACGCCCACGAGGCACGGCTGTACGCTGTCGCGGCTGAGCTGGCCCGCCTGGCCGGGTGGGCAGCCTTCGACAGCGGCTACCACGGGGGCGCCCAGCGCCTGTGGATGGTCGCGCTACGGGCCGCCGGCGAGGCCGGCCAACCCGCGCTCGGTGCCAACATCCTGCGTTGCATGGCTGAGCAGGCTGCATGGTATGGCGACCCGAATGACGCCGTCACCATGCTCCGGTCGGCTCAGGCCGGGGCCCGGGCAGCAATGACTGCCACCGAGAAGGCGGCGATCTCCGGCGCGCTGGCTCTCGCGTACGGCCGTGCCGGCGAAAGCACCACGGCCGCCAGGACCGCCGAGGACGCGGTTCATCTCATCAGCCAGTCGCAGCCGGCGGAGGATCCCCCGCACATCTATTGGTGCGTCCCGTCCTGCATTTCACTTTTCGCTGGTGAAGCGCTACTGGCCAGCGGTGACGGAGCCGCGGCGATTCCGTACCTGGACAATGCCGCAGACGGGCTGGCCGGTGATTTCCCACGCGCCCGGGTGGAAGCAATGACCAGGCTGGGTGTGGCGCATGTCCAGGCCGGCGATGCCGATGCCGCTATTCAGCTCGGGCATCAGGCCGTGGAGCAGGCGGCTCTTCTCGACTCCGGCATGGCCGGCCGGGACGTCGCGACGCTCTGCCGTGAAATCGAACGTACCGGGTGCCCCGGCGCCGCCGATCTCACCGATCACGCCCGGGTCGCTCTGACCGCCGTCGGCGCAGCCTGACGGCAACGCTCCGCCGGTCTCCGCAACGCGGGACGGGCTGAGCGATTCGAGCACGGGACGCCGCACACACGAGGCCGCTGAGGCAGCCGAGACGGGATCACCGTCTCGACTGCCTCTTGCCTTTTTATGGCTAATGTCCGATTAGGTCATATATAGACGACCTTCGCGATGCCCGGCCAACGTATGACTCTCGCCACATTTTCCTATCTATCCGAGTCTGACTGGAACCGAATGCCCGCGATGATCCGGCCGTCGATTCCAGTGGCAACCAAAAAACGATCTATCTGGTTGCTGCCACAGGGCATCCATTTAATTACATATAGTAACTATCATTACCTAGCGTTAAATACCCCGGGAACACCCGACCAATGGCCACCTGTCGCCCGCATGGCGATCGCACCCGGCGACAGGCGATCGATGGAGTCGCGATCGGGGCCGCGCCTCTCACAACACATGATTTCCCGACCAAGGTGTCGCGAAACTGATAGCTAGATCACGTCCACCGGAACGCTCTCGGCAATGCCCGCGGCGTCGGCCGGCGGGTGTCGACCGAGTATCCGGTGCGAACGAGGTATTCAGCCGCCGCCGGCATCGGCCGGTCTGCGCTCAGTGGTCGACGCGCCGCCAGCGGGCGGCCCGCTCGCGGATCGAACGCCGTTATTCAGCGGCCTTCTAGAGCAGGACGGTGATCGCCTCGGGCCAGGATGTCGGCCGGGTGAACCCCACCGGCAGCACCGTCGCGGCGTCCCCGTGCGCGGCCTCGAGCTGTTCCGGCGTCAGCCGCACCACGCCGGTGAGATCCACGCCGTCCAGCCATGCTCCGGTGAGGTCGGCCCCTTCCAACCGGGCATCGGTGAGGTTCGCCCTGTCCAGCAGAGCTCCGGTCAGATCCGCCCCGTCGAGACGGGCTGCGGGCAGGTCCGCCCCGACCAGCCCGGCACGGGTGAGGTTCGCCTCGACCAACCGGGCGCCGGCCAGGTTCACGCCGTCGAGTCGCGCACGGGTGAGATTCGCGCGGTCCAACCGGGCACCGGCCAGGTCCGCACCGGTCAGATCGGCGCGCAGGACCCCGTCCCGCGCCGGGAGCCGACCCAGCACATTGATCGCAGCCTGGATGTCGGTGTCCGGGCCGTCGGCCGCCCTCTTCCAGCGCCGATTGCCGGGCCGACCGGGGCGCGTGTGCTCGCGGACGAACGCGGACAACATCTCGACCACGGCGGGTTGCTCCTCGGGAAAACCCCCCGCGAGCCGCTCGAGCGCATAGATCCCGCCGAGGCGCACATCCGCCGTGTCCGAGCCAAGCTGGTTGACCGCTCGGGTGTAACGCTCGATCAACTGCCCGGCCAGCTCCCGCTCGGCCGCCTGTCGATCTCTCTCGGTCGCCCCGGTGGCAGCCCTACGGATCTCGGCAAGACACATCATCACACCGGCAAATATGATCAATACGGTGCCGGCGAGGATGATCCCGGTACGAGTGGTCGCGATCGCCGGTGCCCGACCGTCGGCCGCCGGCGCGTAGAAGATCGGCACCTGCACCCACAGCACCGCCAGGCCGATCAGCATCGCCAGCCCTACCGCCGCCGGCCCCAGCCGCCACCATCGGTCACCGCGCCCATGCATAGCTGATGTTCTATGCGATGACGAAGCCAGCCGTCCCCATCGTGACCACGGGACGACACCTCCGCGCGGAGTCGGCTGCCGTTCCTGCGACGGCGCCGACGGTATTGCCGACGCCGGACCAGTGCCACCGATTTCGAACACAGGCCCGACCAGGACCACCGGCTCCCCGGCTCCCCGGCTCCCCGGCTCCCCGGCTCCGGAAATCCGGACCCGAAAATCGGGATAAAACAGTCTTTGATATGCAAAAAATTCTGATTTTTTGACCGCGTAATCTCCGGTGGATGACGATGGGCTCGGCAGTCCACTGACGACAGAGGTCGGCGAGCGGCTCGTTGTGACCTCGCCCGGCGGCTTCCTTGATTGCTCAGGGCCTCCTGCCGCGCGAACAGGACCAGGATCGCGCAGCCGCTGGCCGATCAGAGCCCGCCCGGAGGAAAATTCATGAGAAACGCTGTCATCATCGATGTCGTTCGGACCGCGTCCGGGCGAGGCAAGCCCGGCGGCGCCCTGTCCGGGGTACACCCGGTTGCGTTGCTCGCGACCGTGCTTCGGTCATTGATCGAACGCAATGACCTCGACCCGGCACGGATCGACGATGTCATCGGCGGATGTGTCCAGCAGGTGGGTGAGCAGTCCTCGAACATCACCCGGAACGCCGTACTCTCCGCGGGATTTCCGGTGACCGTGCCGGCGACGACCATCGATCGCCAGTGCGGCTCCAGCCAACAGGCCGCGCACTTCGGCGCGCAGGGCGTGATCGCCGGTGCCTACGACATCGTGATCGCGTGTGGCGTCGAGTCGATGAGTCGCATCCCGATGGGCACGCCGACCATCGGCCAGGACCCGCAGGACGCGAGAATCCACGCCCGCTACCCTGAGGGCCTGGTCAACCAGGGGGTCGCAGCCGAGCTGATCGCCAAGAAGTGGAAGCTCGACCGCGAGGCCCTCGACGCCTACTCGGCGGCCTCGCACCAGCGCGCCGCCGACGCCGCGGCCGCGGGCGCGTTCGACAACGAGGTCGTGCCGGTGACGGCCCCCGCGCCGGACGGCACAACCGGCACGCATCTGGTCGACCAGACCGTACGGGCGGGCACGAGCGCCGAGGGGCTCGCCGCCCTCAAGCCCTCCTTCGCCACCGCGGACATGAGGGCACGGTTTCCCGACATCGACTGGAAGATCACACCTGGGAACTCCTCCCCGCTCACGGACGCGGCGTCCGCCGCACTGATCATGAGTGAGCAGACCGCCAACGCGCTCGGCCTGCGCCCACGCGCCCGCTTCCACGCGTTCTCCGTGGTCGGTGACGACCCGATGCTGATGCTCACCGGCCCCATCCCGGCAACCCAGAAGGTCCTCGCGCGGGCCGGTCTGACCATTGACGACATCGACGCCTATGAGGTCAACGAGGCGTTCGCGCCCGTGCCGCTGGCCTGGGCACACGATCTCGCCGCCGATCCGGGGAAACTCAACCCTCGTGGCGGCGCGATCGCCCTCGGGCACGCGCTCGGCGCATCCGGTACCCGCCTGTTGGGGACGCTGGTCAACTACCTGGAGGCAACCGGCGGCAGATACGGCCTGCAGACCATGTGCGAAGGCGGCGGTATGGCCAACGCGACCATCATCGAGCGCCTGTAAAAGCCTGTTTGAATCTTGGGTTCGGACAGCTGGTCACGCCGACAGATCGTGCACCGGCGAACATGTGGGCAGTACCGTCTGGCTGCCGGCTTCGCGGTGAAGCCGGCAGCCCCCGGTACGGTCGGTAACGCTGGAGAAGCCGGAAACGGGCAACGGTGCGAGAGGGGAGTCGGACGGGTGGACATCGCAGGCGGCGTCGCTGTGATCACAGGAGGTGCCTCCGGGCTCGGGTTCGCGACGGCCCGCCGACTCATGAACGCGGGCGCGAGCGTCGTGTTGCTGGACCTGCCCTCATCAGGTGGCGAGCAGGCCGCCGCCGATCTCGGCAAGGCAACATTCGCACCCGCCGACGTCACCGACTCCGAGCAGGTCGCCGCTGCCCTCGATGTCGCCGACGGCCTGGGCGAACTGCGCGTCGTGGTGAACTGCGCCGGGATCGGACCGCCGGCCCGGGTCCTCAGCAAGGCCGGCGTGATGCCGCTGGAGACGTTCACCCGCACGGTCACGATCAACCTGATCGGCACCTTCAACGTCATCAGGCTCGCGGTCGAGCGAATGGTCCGCAATGAGCCGACCGCGGGTGAGCGCGGCGTGGTCATATGCACCGCGTCGGTTGCCGCGTTTGAGGGCCAGATCGGTCAGGCAGCCTACTCCGCGTCCAAGGGGGGCGTCGTCGGCATGACCCTGCCGCTTGCCCGCGATCTCGCGGACAAGCAGATCAGAGTAGTGACCATCGCGCCGGGCCTGTTCGCCACACCGATGCTCGCCAGCCTTCCAGCGGAGGCTCAGGCCTCGCTCGGCCGCCAGGTGCCCCACCCCAACCGCCTCGGCGATCCGGGCGAGTACGGCGCGCTGGTGGAGCACATCGTCGCCAACCCGATGCTCAACGGTGAGGTCATCCGTCTTGACGGCGCCATCCGGATGGCGCCTCGCTGATCGGCCGGACGGCCCACCGAATCGTCCTCCGTACCGGTCACAGATGCATCCGCACCGGTCACAGATCCATCGGAACGGGTCACAAGCCGAGATCCCGGCCGATGATCTCCTTCATGATCTCATTGGTCCCACCGTAGATCATCTGAACCCGGGAGTCGACGAAGGCCCTACCAACCGGATACTCGCGCATATAGCCGTACCCTCCGTACAACTGTAGGCAACGGTCGGAAACCCGACACTGAAGTTCGGTGACCCAGTACTTGGCCTTGGCCGCACGCGCGGCGCTGAGCTCGCCACGCAGATGCTCCACCAGACAGTCGAGGATGAACGTACGGGCGATGTCGACCTCGGTCGCCAGCTCCGCCAGGACGAACCGGCTGTGTTGGAAGGATCCGATCGACTGGCCGAAAGCGGTGCGCTCCTTCACATAGACTAGGGTCTGCGCGAGCACACCCTCCGCCACGCCGAGGCCGGTGACCGCTATGGACAACCGCTCCTGCGGCAGGTTGCCGACCAGGGCGTAGAACCCGCGGTTCTCCTCCCCGAGAAGGTTGGCGACCGGCACCCGGACGTCGGTGAAGGACAGCTCGCTGGTGTCCTGCGCATGCAGACCGATCTTCTCCAGGTTGCGGCCCCGTTCGAAACCCGGCATGCCGCGCTCGATGACGAGCAGGGACAGCCCACGGTGGGGATCGTCCGCCGTGCGCACAGCCGTTACCACGAGGTCGGCATGCTGGCCGGAGGAGATGAAGGTCTTTGCTCCGTTGACCACGTAGACGTCGCCGTCGCGGACCGCGCGGGTCCGGATGCCAGCAAGATCACTGCCGGTGCCCGGTTCGGTCATGGCCACCGCAAGGATGGTGTCACCCGAGGCCGTGCCGGCAAGCCAACGCTCCTTCTGCTCGTCGGTGGCGAGACCGAGCAGGTAGGGCAGAACGATGTCATTCTGCAACGTCAGGCCGAGGCCCGCTGAGGAGACCAGCGCACGGCCGAACTCCTGCCCCACGATCGCGTTGAACCGGAAGTCCTCGACACCGGGACCCCCGTACCTCTCGTCGACACCGAATCCGAGCAGGCCCTGCGCGCCGGCATCGGCGAACATCGCCCGATCGACGATGCCGGCGCGTTCCCAGGCATCGAAGTTCGGCAGCACGCGCTGCGCGATGAAAGCCCGCACCATCTCGCGGAAGAGCTCATGCTCGCTGTCGTACACACGGGCCGACAGCGACGACGGCAGCTGGTCCGTGACCACCGGTCACCACCTCTCCAGCTTGAATCGGGGACGAGGAACCGGGGACGAGGAAGCGGGATTCGCGGGCGCGAGATAACGACTACGACTACGACAGCGCCTGCGGTCCGCCGGGCTGATCCAGGACGACAGTTGTGTCCCGGCCTGACCCTTGCGGGTGGACGCTGCGCGGTCAAGACAATCAGGCTGCCCTCACGTGGTACAGCTCGACGCACGCGACCTGTACCACGTGAGCAACGGCAAGCGGCGTCACATCCAGCGGCGCAACGAGCTCGCCCCGGAAGCGAGCGCCGGAACCGAGCGCCCTAGCCGACCTTCCAGAGCCGTTTGAAGGCATCGACGTAACCTGGGAAACCGACATAGTACCCGGTCGCGTCCAGCGCAGCCGCGTTCACGGTGTCCCTGGTGATGAGCTGGGTGGGCAGCAACGTCCGGTTCGCCGGCTCGAGGTCGTCGCCGTTGAAATAGCGGGCGAGCAGGTCTGCGTCGCGCCAGCCGAGAATCGTCGCGGCGAAACCCGTCCAGACCTCCTCCGTCCCGGCCCGCAATGCCTCGATGTTGGCCGGGGTCGGGGTCTCGCCACCAATCTTGACCTTACCCTGCAGCCCGGCCGTCCGCAGCGCGTCAGGCACGCCGACCGTCAGATCACCGATCGAGAAGATCGCCCAGTCGATGTCCGGATCACGCTTGATTGTTTCCACCACACTCTGCGGGGTCCTGGTGCCGATGTCTCTGATCTGCTGATTGACAACTACGATCTTGCAGGCTGGACACGATGAGACGAGGGCCTGCTTGAAGCTGTTGGCGAAGACGGTGAGAACCGGAAAGGCACTGATCGTGAAAAGGGCGACGTGCGCCTTGCCCCGGCTCGTGGCTGCGACGTAGGTACCGGCAAGCCGGCCGTACTCTGCCACCTGGGGCGCGCTGTCCAGGGACGTCGAGATGAGCCCGGCCTGGACCGGGTCGGGGATGCTGTCCGCCAGGACGGGGATGTTCAGCGCCTTGGCCCTGGCGAGCTGCTTGCTCAGCAGCGCCACCGGGGTAGCGGCGAAGACAACGGCATCCGGACGTATGTCCAACGCCTTGTCGAAGGCCGCAGCCCCGTCCTCGGCGCCCGTGCCCACGGGGATCACTTCGGCCCGCCATCCGAGCGCCCGCGCGGCATCGACAATACCCTGGTTCTTCACGTGGCCCGTGCCGGTCGGGGTGTCCACTATGGCGATCATCTTGCCTGTCGGCGGCGTCCTCGACAGCGGTGTGTCGAGCAGGATGCCGCTGGGGTTGCGCAGCACCTTCGACACCTCGGCTTGGGCGGCCTGAGCCGCGATCAGCGCGTCACCGGATGTCTCCGTCTGGCCACCACTCCCCCCGGCAGACGCCCCTCCGCTGCATGCGGTCACAAGAAAGACTGCCGCCGCGGCGCCCGCGACCAACCGTAACCCGCTGTGCCTCCGGGTCCGGCCTAACCGTGGCCTGATAAAAATCCCTGTAGCCGTCGCAGACCCGCCGCAATTATTGTCCAAATAGAGAGAAATTCGTGTCTTCACGTTGTCCTTCAGGTGAACTGAATCGGGTGTTCGGTGTCTTGCCAAGCCCGGGTACGCCGCGACAGCGGCGTGGTACGGCCATTGGCGTACCACGCAACCGCCCGCCTTGCCCCGCCGCGCGGGCGGCGTTCAGCGGTGTTTCTTGAGATTGGCAGCGAAGAGGGCCACAGTAGCCACTCACCAGAAAAATCGGAAGAGCAGAGCAGCGCTCGATGACGACTCAGCCAGACGCCGAACTACGGCGACCACGGGCGGCCGCAGTGTCGGTCGAACATCCCGAGGGGTTCCGTGACCGGCCGATAACAAAGCGTGCCAGTCCGGCTGAACGGGAAGACCAGAAGATCATTTCAATAGGCATGCCAAGGAAGAAGGAGAGGTGCACCGATGCCACGTTCCATGTTCCGTGGCCGTCACGGCATCGCGCTGGCCGGAGTCGCCGCGTTAGGTTTACTGGTCGGTTGCGGAGGATTAAGCAAGAACTCGGCTGCGGATGCCGCGAAAAGCTGTGCCGACCCGGGCGTGAGTGCTGACACACTCACGTTCGGACTTGTCTATTCGGACACCGGGACGACGAACGCAACGCTGCTGCCGTTTCGTGCCGGCGTGGACGCCCGTATCGGGGCGGAGAACGCACGCGGCGGGGTGAACGGCCGCCGCCTGACATACGCCTGGGGCGACGACCAGAACCGGCCGGAGCAGAACCTTGTCGCTGTCCGCAATCTGGTGACCGAGGAACAGGCATTCGGGATTGTTCAGCTCGCGGCCAGTGACGACACCAGCAGCTGGCTGCAGAATCGGGGGATCCCGGCGGTCGCGGCGCTCAGCGCGAGTCAGGCGAGCTATGACAACGTCTTCACCGTGACCACCTATTTCCCGGAAACCACCTGGCCCAGGTTCGTCCGCGACCATGGTGGCACCAGCGCGGCCGTGCTCGGCGTCCAGTTCGACCCGGTGTCGATACAGCAGAAAAATGCCGTCGTCGAAAGTCTGGCCGCGTCCGGCATCAATGTCGTCTACGCCCGCGACGTCTCCGGGCCCAACGATAATTTCGCAGTCATCGGGCGGGAGATAAAACGACTGAAAGCCGACACTCTGATCATCAGTGCCGCGCCGGATGTGTACGCGTCCGTTCTTGACGCGGCCGCGCAGGCCGGCGTAACGCTCAAAGTACGGATCGGGACGCTCGGCTACGACCCCAACCAGCTCAGCCGATGGGGTGCCAAACTCGCCGGCGGTGTCATCGCCGTCAACTCTGCGCCCTTTGAGCTCAACCTCCCGGCGCACCGAGCCTTTCTACAGGGAATGATCGAGTACGCCCCGCAGATACAGCCGCCGAACCAGCAGATGGCACTCGACGGATGGATAGCGGCCGACATGTTCATCCAAGGCGTACAGGCAGCCGGCACCTGCCCGACCCGGCAGGGCTTCATCACCGGACTCAACAAGGTCAACAAATACACCGCCGGCGGCCTGCTGGCACCAGTCGACCTCACCAGCGCGGTCCGCCAGAACCCCTGTAACTACTTCGTCCAGGTCAGCCCGGACGGCGTTCGTTTCAACGTGCTGTCAACAGCGCCGCTGTGCGGCAACTCGTCCTGACCGGGGACTAAGTGGTCGGCGCCCAGGGGCCGGTCCGTTCGGTGGCGGACCGGCCACGGAGCTCAGCCGTGGGCGACAGCCGTCACCGCGGCCGCGGTGTCTTCGCTCAGTTCCCACTCGGCTGCGGCGACATTGGCGAGAAGCTGCGTGGGCGAGGTCACACCGGCGATGACAGACGCCACCGCCGGTTGTGCGATCAGCCAGGCGATCGAAAGTTCCAGGAGACTGTGCCCGTCCTGGCCGGCCAACTTCTCGAAGGCCTCGAGACGATCGTGCGTGCGGTCGGAGAGGATTTTCCCGACCACCTCAGGGGCTACGTGGTCCCCGAGGCGGGTACCTTCGGGCGGAGCCTGCCCCCGGCGGTACTTGCCGGTGAGAACGCCGGACGCGAGCGGGAAGAACGGAAGGAACGCCATACCGTGCGCACTCGCGGCCGGCACGGTGTCAGCAAGCGCCTCCGGCCGCAACAGGTTGAGCCGGTTCTGGACACTGACAAACGGCCGCAGGCCGTTGTCCTTTGCGGCGCGCGCCGCCTCGTCGATCTGGGCCGTACCCACGTTCGCGCAGCCGATCTCCCTGACCTTGCCCGCCTGAACGAGCGCGTCCAGTGCGCCGAGGGTCTCCTCGATCGGAACGGTCGGGTCGGGGAAGTGCAGCTGGTAGAGGTCGATACGGTCGGTACGCAGCCGCCGCAGGCTCGCCTCGACGGCTGCCGTGATCCAGCGGGGGCTCGCGCCGCCGTCACCGGGCGCCGCGCCGTAGGTCGACCCGAACTTCGTCGCGATCACTACCTTGTCACGGCGTGCGGCCAGCAGACGCCCGAGCAGCTCCTCGGACGCGCCGGCACCATACTCGTCAGCGGTGTCGAAGAAGGTCACGCCGTTGTCGACGGCCGTGTCGAGAATCGCTGCGGTCCGGGTCTCGTCACAGGTGGTGCCGAGCTGGTTGCAGCCCAGCCCAACGACGGAGACCTCCAGGCTGCCGATCCTTCGGGTACGCATTCCCACTCCTTCGCAATCCGCTTGTGGGCGCCGACTACTTAGAATGATCGGCAATGGGGACACGGCGTCCCAGGGCCGGGGCACGCACCTCAGCACGCACCTCAGCACCGGTTTCCACTACGGGCATGTCGGTCCTCCTCGCCAGCTCCCCGAGGTCGATGACCGGTGCCGCCGCGGTCACGCCCGCCTCTGCGCGGCAGCTACACCCCAGGCGGCCAGCGCCTCGTCGAGGCTCGCCTCGACCGGACCGGGCGGAGTGGACGCGGGTGTGCGGCTGAAACGTGGGGCGGGCGCCGGGCGCACCGCTCCCCCGCTGTCGGTGAAGGTCTCGCGGTAGGCGATATGCGGGTGCGAGGGCGCCTCGTCCATCGACAGCACCGGGGCGAAGCAGGCGTCGGTGTGCTCAAGCAGCGCGCACCACTCGTCCCGGGTCCGTGTTCTGAACACCTCGGCGAGCCGCGCCTTCATCGGCCGCCAGCCGGCCTTGTCCCACTGTGTGGCCGGATCCACCGGGTCGAGGCCGACCAGCTCCAGCAACGTGCGGTAGAAGTTGTTCTCGATCGCGCCGACCGCGACATAACGGCCGTCCGCGGTCTCGTAGACGTTGTAGAAGGGCGCGCCGGTGTCCAGAACGTTGGTGCCCCGCGGGCCGTCCCACTGCCCGGCCGCGCGCATCTCATGCGTCATCATCATCAGCAGCGCGGCCCCGTCGACCATCGCCGCGTCGACGACCTGACCGAGGCCGGACGCCTTCGCCTCGAACAACGCGCACATCACGCCGAAAGCGAGCAGCATTCCGCCGCCGCCGAAGTCGCCGACCAGATTGAGCGGCGGGACCGGTGCCTGACCCTCCCGACCGATCGGGTCCAGCGCGCCCGCGAGGGCGATGTAGTTGATGTCGTGGCCGGCGCTGCGGGCATAGGGGCCGTCCTGGCCCCAGCCGGTCATCCGCCCGTAGACGAGCCGGGGATTGCGGGCGAGGCAGACCTCCGGGCCGACGCCGAGCCGCTCGGCCACACCCGGGCGGTAGCCCTCGATGAAGGCGTCCGCAGCGTCGGTCAGCGCGAGCACCGCGGCCACCCCGGCCGGATCCTTGAGGTTGACGGTGACGGTCCGCCGGCCGCGGGCGAGTAGCGCGGGCGCCAGCTCCACCCTGGTCTCGGGCGCCCGATCCACCGAGACGACGTCCGCCCCCATGTCGGCGAGCAGCATCGCCGCGAACGGTCCGGGCCCCTGACCAGCCAGCTCCACGACGCGTACCCCACGCAATGGTCCGCCGGATGCGGTCACCTGCTTCTCGGCCATGGCACGCCCATCTCGTAGTCGTCCGCTTGTCTGCTTGGCCGCTTGTCCGTGCCGTCCACCAGAGGTGGCGCCGTCACGCTGTCAACGGTCACTTCTTGCAACGGTCACTTGTTGTAACAGATCGTTTCTTGCAACTAGTCACGTGTTCACTTGTTACCGAAGACGGGGGCACGCTTGGCGAGGAAGGCCGCCTCGGCCTCGCGGCAGTCCTCGGTCAGGCTGGCGAGGATCTGGGTGCGGTTCTCCACCTGCATGGCGGCGTCGAGACTCGGGGCGTCGATGTTGTTCCAGAGCACCTGCTTGGTCATCCGGACTCCGAACGGGCTGTTGGCCACGATCGCCGAAGCGATCGACAGTGCCTCCTCCACTACCGTGCCGTCGTCGACGACCCGCAGGACAAGACCGTTGTCCTTGGCCTCCGGCGCATCGATGAGCCGGCCGGTCAGCATCATCTCGGCCGCCGCCGTCGGCCCGACGATCCGGGGCAGGAAATAGCTGGTGCCCATGTCGGCGCCGGACAGCCCGATCCGGACGAAGGCGACGTTGAAGCGAGCGGAGCGTGCGGCGAGCCGGATGTCCGCGGCCAGTGCGAGAGCCAGTCCCGCGCCGGAGGCCGGGCCGTTGACCGCGGCGATGACCGCCTGCGGCAGTTCATGGATGGCCTTGATCAGTCGGGACGCGCGGGCCTGCCAGGCCATCCCGAACTGGATCCGTCCCAGATCGGAGGCGGCGGGGTCGGCGCCGAGGTCACGGAGGTCCTGCCCCGAACAGAAGCCCCGGCCCGCACCGGTGATCACCAGAACCCGGGTCGAGGTGTCCCGGGAGAGGGCGTCGACGGTCTCCTCGATCTCGTCGTACATCTTCAGCGTGATCGCGTTGAGCCGATCCGGCCGGTTGAGGGTAAGGACGGCGACATGTGGAGCCACTTCCTCGATACTGATGGTTTCCAAGGCTGCACCACTCCTTTAGAGCGCCCGGCAGTAGGGGCGGCCCTGCCCCTGGTGACGACCTGCGTGCCCTACCGACAAAAGCGTCCACGTCAGGCCCGACGTATCAGAACGGATAAGACGGATGCGTCGGGATCGATGCGTCGGGATCGCGGCTGCCGACGCTACGCTCCAGCGCTCTTGTAGTGCAATGTGTTTGATGGTCTAACTCTAACGGGATAGCCTGCGATTCTGATCGACCACCCGCCGGATCGGCAGCGATCAGATCTGCTCAGTCAGGCCCTGGCTACATGGACGAGGGGACGGAACACGTGAAGGTCGATGCGGGCGGGATCATCGATCCGACCGGAGCGGCAGCCCTGGCCCAGGATGCCCAGGCCCGGGGCTACAACGGGCTGTGGCTCGGCGAGACCGCACACGACCCCCTCATCGGCGCGGCCCTGGCCGCGGCGGGCACGGACCGCATCCAGGTCGGCACGAGCATCACAGTGGCCTTCGCCCGCAACCCCATGAACCTGGCGGTGGCGGCGAACGACCTCCAGCTCGCCAGCGGCGGCCGGTTCCTGCTCGGGCTGGGTACCCAGATCAAACCGCACATCACCCGCCGTTTCAGCATGCCGTGGTCCAAGCCGGCCGCCCGCATGCGCGAGCTCGTCCTGGCGATCCGGGCGATCTGGGACTGCTGGAACGACGGCGCGGAGCTGAACTTCCGCGGCGAGTTCTACACCCACACGCTCATGACACCGTTCTTCAACCCCGGCCCGAACCCGCACGGGCGCCCCCCGGTGCTCCTCGCGGGCGTCGGCCAGCTCATGACGACGGTCGCGGGCGAGGTCGCAGACGGTTTTCTGTGCCATCCCTTCACCACCGAGCGTTTTCTGCGGGAGGTGACGCTCCCGGCGCTGACGACCGGGCGCGAGTCCGCTGACGGAACGCTCGACGGCTTCACCATCGCAGGAGCACCCTTCGTCGTCACCGGCCACGACGAGCAGGCGCTGGCTGACGCAGCGCGCGGTACCCGCAAGCAGATAGCGTTCTACGCCTCCACGCCCGCCTACCGGCCCGTCCTGGAGATCCACGGCTGGGGCGCCCTCCAGGAGCAGCTCAACCTGCTGTCCAAGCGGGGAGCCTGGGATGAAATGGGCGACCTCATCGACGACGAGGTCCTCAACACGTTCGCCGTTGTCGGCGAGCCCGACGACATCGCACCTGAGCTCCGCCGGCGCTACGGCGACGTCATGACGCGGGTCACCCTCAACACTCCGTACCCGTCCGAGGAGAAGCTGTGGCCAGACATCGTGGCCGCCCTCCAGGCATCCTGAACCTCGCAGCTCCCAGAAGGAAGCGGTCCATGCCACCTCTCGCGGTCATGTTCACCTTCTCGGTTCCGCCGGAAAAGGTCGACGAGGCCATCGAAATCCTGGCTGAGATCAGCGCGGCCATGACGATCGAGGAGCCCGCCGCCCTGATGCACGTCTCCCACCAGCGCGCCGACAAGCCGGGTTCGTTCGCCTTCTACGAGCTCTACCCGGACGAGGCTGCATTCAAGGTCCACGGCAAGGGTCCGATCATGAAGGCGGCCGGTAGCCGGTTGAACGCCCTGATGGCGCAGCCGGGCAAGGGCTTCATCCTCAACCCGGTGACCGGCGTCGGCCTGCCCGCCTGAGCCCTGAGCCACTGGTCAACCTGAGCCACTGGTCACGTAGCGCCGCTCCCGTCCGCGAAGCCGGCCCGTCAGGCCCGGACACTGCCAGCCATCGGCCTGGGCGCGGTGGTGACGCGATCTGCCGACAGGGTTTTATACAAGCCTGCCTTGACAGGGTGATATAAAACTTGTCGTGACTCTGAGTCGTGAACAACTCCGCCACGAGGTGGACAGGGCGATCGACGGGGTGCTCGGGGGGTGCGAAGCGCGAGAGCTGGAGTCGCAGACGCTCGACTTCAAGGAGCTCAAGCGTCCCGCGGGCAACGACCGCGACCCGCTGAAGGCGGCGGCTGCCGACCTCGCCGAAGCTGCGGCCTGTCTGGCCAACAGCCGAGGAGGAACGATCATCGTTGGCGTGCGCGACGACTGGGCCGGGCCTGCGGCCCTCGTGGGCGTGCCCGCCGACCTCGATACCGACGATCTTCGTCATCGCATCTGGCAACACACGTCGCCACCCTTGGTAGTTGATATTGAAAGTCGCATAGCGCAAGGCACCCGCCTGCTACTCATCACCGTGGAAACAGCCTTCGACCTGATTCGGGCTGGTGGGAAACTCCGCGAACGGATTGGCACATCCTGCGAGCCGATGACTTCTGGCCGGGAAGCTGCCATCCGCGATGAGCGTCGCGGATACGACTGGTCCGCCGAGCCCACACACCTGCGGATCGACGACGTCTCCCCGCGAGCGGTCGAGGAGGCGCGCCGTGGGCTCACCGAGGCAGGAGACTCGCAGAGCCGCCGACGTGCCGAGCTGAGCGTCCCAGACCTTCTACGTGAATGCGCAGTTCTGGACGCTGACGGACATCTCACGCGGGGCGGCGCCCTGATGTTCAGTAACGTGCACCCTTTCGCCGCCGATCCGACGATCCAGTACCTGCGCCGGCGGACTCCGGCTGGTCCCCTTGCTCGTCCGCCAGCAGTCCATCGGACTCCTCTGATAGTTGCCCTGTCCGACCTTCTTCGGGATATTGACGCGATCAACGAGACCACATCTGTCACACTTCCCTCCGGAGTGCAACAACAACTCGAAACAATTCCCGGCCCGGCCGCGCGCGAAGCCGTGGTCAACGCACTTGCACACCGCGATTACCGGCATCCTGAGCCGGTGGTCGTCGAGCACAGCCCCAGCCGGTTTGTTGTGACATCACCCGGGGAGTTGGTATTCGGAGTAACCGAGGAGAACCTGCTCACGCATGTGTCCAAGCCACGAAACCGCTGCCTGGTCGAGGCGTTGCGGGTGCTCCGCTTGGCGGAAAGAGCCGGAACCGGTGTCGATGTGATGGTGCGGGTCATGATCCGCGCGGGACATGTACCCCCGGTCTTCACCAGCGGAGGCGGAAACGTCCGGGTCGTCCTCGACGGCGGCGCTCCGGTCACCCGCCTTGCGGTCATGATTGCAAGCCTGCCTGTTGACGTGCAGGACGACACCGACGCAATTCTGATTGTTCATTTCCTTCGGTCCCATGCGACGGTCGATGCGGTTAAGATCGCTCCTGTGCTCCAGAAGAGCGTTGAGGAGGCATCCGAGGCTCTCCGACGGCTCTCCGACGACGCATACGAACTGCTGGAGCCTATTCGAGAGACACGCCGTTACCGGCTGCCCGCGTATCGCTTCCGCGAACGTGTCCGTGCAGAGTTGGGCACGCTGCTGCCCTACCATCGCAACGACTCCGACGAGGTCGAACGCCGTATCGTCGCGCACCTCGGCGAATATGGAACGATCTCCAACCAGACCGTCCAGAACCTGTTCCTGGTAGGCGTCCAGCGGGCAAGCGTGCTCCTGCGCTCGCTTGCGGAAAAGGGCGTGATCCAACGGACCGCGGGCTCGCCGACCCGCGGACCGACCGTCAGGTACGAAGCCGGGCCGGCGTTTCCACGGCGCGGCAGCCGCCCCCGATAAGTGGTCTCGCGGGGCTGCGCCCGGGTGGCGAGGGAGTCGGCGATGGCCGCGAACTCGGCGAGCGCGACCTGAAGATCCTCGACGATCTCCCGGGCGATCGCCTCGGGCGGCAGCAGACTGTCAGCGTCGTCAAGGCTCGGATCCTTCAGCCAGGTGATGTCGAGATTGGCCTTGTCCCGAGCGACCAGCTCGTCAAAGCTGAGATGACAGCGTGCTCACCGGACGCCCAGCAGCGTTTCGTCAACCTCGTGGATGTTCTCTGCGACAGGGACATCGCGCTGTTCCTCATCGGCGACATCCCGCTGGCGGACCTCCTGCGTGGTGCGGATCCGCGTGGTGCCGACACCGCCCTCGACCCAATGGTGTGCTCGGGTTCCAGCATAAAAGATCATCGTGTTCTGGCATCAGAAGTGCTCGGGTTCTGGCAAAAATAGCGTTCGGGCTCTAGCATCGCAAGGCATGAGGCCGAGTCCACCGTGGTGAACCAGCGGTGACACAGTGGTGACGCAGTCGGGCGGCGGCGCGCTGCGGCGCAACCTGACACCGGTGGTGACAGAGCTCCTGACCGCCGAACCAGTGATAGTGATCAACGGTGCTCGCACGTCCGGGAAGAGCACGTTGCTGTCCGCGTTGGCCACCCAGCACGATGCCACCGTCCTCGATCTCGACGATCTGTCCACGAGGCCGGCTGTCGAGGCTGACCCCGTCTTCTTCATGGCAGCGCGATCGCCAGTGTTCGTGGATGAGTTCCAGCACATCCCCGAGCTGCTGGATGCCGTGAAGGCCGAACTCAACCGCGACCTGCGTCCAGGGAGGTTCGTTCTCACCGGGTCCACCCGTTACCTGACGATGCCGACCCTGTCCCAGTCACTGGCCGGCCGGGTCCATGTGATGACTCTCTGGCCGCTGTCTCAGGGTGAACTGAACGGTCGCCGGGAGACGTTCGTGGACCAGGTCCTCGGCGACCCCGGCTCGTTGCTGGCGGTGGAGGGGAAACCCACACCCCGCGAGGAGTACACACAGCGGCTCATCGCGGGCGGCTTTCCGCTCGCTGCACGCCGCCCTGCGGGTGCGGCCCGCAACCGCTGGTTCCGTGACTATGTGACAACCGTGGTCGAGCGGGACGTCCTGGAGATCCGCAAGGTGCGGCAGCGAGGGGTACTGCCCATGATCCTTCGCCGGATCGCGGCAAGAACCGGTCAGGTACTCCATCTCGCGGACATCGGACGGGCAGTGGGACTGGCGCAGGATGTCGTCGGTGACTACGTCCAGCTGTTGGAAACGGTCTTCCTCGTCCATCGGTTGCCGGCATTCGGACGGACGCTGCACAGCAGGGTCACCGGTAGACCCAAAGCGCACCTCGTCGACTCAGGACTCGGGGCCTATCTACTGGGGATCACCGCGCAGCGGCTGGAGAACCGTGACCCTGCGGCCCTGACCGAATTCGGACATATCATGGAGACGTTCGTCGTCAATGAAGTGATCAAACAGGCTGGCTGGGCGGAAACGTTTGTCGAGCCGTCGCACTTCCGGACCAGCGATGGGCATGAGGTCGACCTGGTCCTCGAGACCGATGACGGGACAATCGCGGCGGTTGAGGTCAAGGCGTCCTCCCGGGTGCCGGGAGAAGACCTGCGAGGGCTCCGGTTGCTGCGCGAGAAACTCGGTTCGCGGTTCACGGCCGGTACGGTCCTGTACCTGGGAGAACGGGCCTATCAGGCCGATGACCGGATCTGGGTCCTGCCGGTGGACCGGCTGTGGCGTTAACCGTCAACCCTGATCCCCAGCCGCCGGGGTCTCGCGGGGCTGCACCCGGGTGGCGAGGGAGTCTGCGATGGCCGCGAACTCGGCGAGCGCGGCCTGAAGGTCCTCGACGATCTCCCGGGCGATCACCTCGGGCGGCAGCAGACTGTCTGCGTCGTCAAGGCTCGGATCCTTCAGCCAGGTGATGTCGAGATTGGCCTTGTCCCGAGCGACCAGCTCGTCATAGCTGAACGGGCGGAACCGTTCGGTCTCCACCCGGTCCGCACGAGGTTCACCCGGCCGGTAACATCCGACGAAATCGTCAAGATGATCGCGGCGCAACGGGTTCTGCTTGAGCGTGAAATGCTCCCCGGTACGGAAGTCGTACACCCACAGCTTGGACGTCCACGGCGTGCCCGGCCGCGCCTCCCGCTTGTCGAAGAACAGCACGTTCGCCTTCACTCCACCGGCATAGAAGATGCCGGTCGGCAGCCGCAGCAGCGTGTGGACGTCGAACTGGGTCAGGAGCCGACGGCGTACGGTCTCCCCGGCGCCACCCTCGAACAGCACGTTGTCGGGGACGACGACCGCCGCCCGTCCGTTCATACCCAGCGCGGTCGCGATGTGCTGGACGAAGTTGAGCTGCTTGTTCGTGGTCGTGACCCAGAAGTCCTGGCGGTTGTAGGAGATGTCGTCCCGCCCGGCGCGGCCGTCATCAGCGATCACTGTGATGGATGACTTCTTGCCGAACGGCGGATTCGCCAGGATCACGCTCGGGTGCAGCCCGGACGGGCGGGCGAGCGCGTCGGCCACCTCGATCGGGGACGGCCCGTTCGGCTGGCCGATGCCGTGCAGCAGCATGTTCATGGCGGCGAGGCGGGCCGTGCCGTCGACGAGTTCGGTGCCGGTGATGGCGGTGCGCCCCAGCGCCCGGCGCTGCTCCGGGGTGAGCTCGGCAGCATGATGCGCCTGAATGTGCTCATAAGCCGCGAGGAGGAACCCGCCGGTGCCGCAGGACGGGTCGTGGACGGTGTCGTCCGGTCCGGGTCGCAGGCAGTCGACCATCGCGGTGATCAGTGACCGTGGGGTGAAGTACTGGCCGGCGCCGGACTTGATGTCCTCCGCGCTCTTGGCTAGCAGCTCCTCGTAGGCGTCGCCCTTCACGTCGACCCCGGCGGCCGACCATTTCTCCTTGCCGATGAGGTCGACGACCAGCCTCTTCAGCTTCGCCGGATCCTGGATCTTGTTCTGCGCCTTGCGGAAGATGACCCCGAGGGTGCCGCTCTCCCGCGACAGCTCGTCCAGGGTGGTGCGATAGACCTTCTCCAGGGTGTCACCCTCGTAGTCAAGCAGTGCCTGCCACCGGTTCGCGACGTGCGCGAGCGCCGTGTCGGGGTTCAGCGGACGGTTCGCCCGCTCGTGCGCCATCTTCAGGAACAACAGGTAGGTTAGCTGCTCCACGTAGTCGATGGTGGACACGCCGTCGTCCCGCAGGACGTCGCAGTAGTTCCACAGCTTGGCGACCAGCCGCCGCGACTCAGCACTCACGAGGCCACATCCTGACCCGTCGCCCCGACAGCCCGACGCCTACCCCTCGGGACAGCGCCCGCATGCCTCGGCATCCTCCTATGACACGAACTTCCAGATAGCACTCTCCGGAAGCTGCGGCAGCGAGGGCAGGTCCTCTTCGTCCCATGCCTCGAAGAGGAGATCGGTTGCCCGGGCCAGGGATACCGTCTCGCTGCGGTACAGCCTCAGCACCGATTCCTCGTACCGTCTGGCGAGCGAAGGCGCGGCGAGCTCCTCGTGGACGAGCAGGTTGAACTCGACAATATCGGCTCTGGTCGTGCGCACGGAACGGATCCGATGGGCCTCGCCCTGGTCCACGTGCCCGAGATCCCAAAGGCGACGCGCCAAGGTGGACATGTCTACACGGAAGGCGCTTGCAGCCCTGACCGCGGCGGCACGAAGGTCGTCGCTATGGTCCCGCAGTTCGGTCCATTTCTGACGTAGCCCCGCCGCGGGTAGCAGGACAGCCCGGGCGAATCGGTCGAGGCGGGTTTCCCAGGTGTCGCCGTCGTCCTGCTCGGCGATACGCCAATCGACCGTGTAGGCGTCGGCGAACAGATAGTGGCCCAACTCGTGCGCGAGGGCCAACCGGCGCCGCCCCACGCGGAGGTGCCCGTTGACGACAGCGATGCCGCCATGGGTCAGCAGGATCGATGCGGCGTCCGCGGACTCCGGCCCCAGATCGAAGGAGAAGGTCAGGAGACCGAGGTCGCCTACGCGCACGGATATGTCCAGAAAAGGCTCGGTATCGTCGAGAACGAGGAGTCTGCGTACCTGTGAAGCGCAGCGTTCCGCTTCTTCGTTTGTCCTTGGCCGCTGCAGCTGTGGTGGGGTGGCAAGACTCCATCGATCGTCGTGCCGTATCGCGAACTCGACGTTGCGTGCCACCCGATCGACCATCCGGTCGATGGCGGGGCTCACGGCACCTGGTTCCTGCAGGTTGCGGTGCGACACGATCGCGGGAGGCGGGACCTTTCTAAGGCTGATCTTTGGTCGGACCAATCTTCTTAACAAGGTCCCGCGTCTTCCTGTTGGATCGCCAGTTCCCCGGCGCGTCAACTACAGAGAGCGCTGGTTACGCGCACCCATGAGTCGTTACGCGGAAATTGGCCAAGCAAAAGCGGAATCATCGGCGCTCGGCGCAATAACCAGCGCGGGCAGATCCTCGGCGCGATGATCGAGGTGAATGTAGGCGAATAAAGCACGAATCTAGTCATTGACCGCCCACCGCAACTCGTCGCTTTCCAGCCGGTAAAGCAGCTTGCCTTCAAACGTTGGAACGCCCAGCTCGGCATAGAAGCGTTGCGCACCCGCGTTGGTGGTTTCAGTCTGCCATTCCACGCGGCTACAGTCATGTTTCGCGGCGACATCGAAGAGTGCCCGCATGAGCTGCTTCCCGACGCCCGTACGCCGTGCAGATTCGATCACGTACAGCTCTTTCAGAAACAGTGACCGCGTGAGCCCGACAGCGGGCCATAGAAACGAGTAGGCGGCGAAGCCGACGAGCTGATCGCTATCCCATGCCAGCAGTGCATAAGCGGCAGGCGGGTTGTCGAAAATAGCCTCATTGATCTGTCGGATACGGAGGTCAAGCGGCTCCACCTCAGTCGCTCCGTAGAAGCGATCCATCTTCTCGGCCAGCGCCGCGATTGCTTCGACGTGAGCCGATTCGGCGGGAGTCACGACAGTCACGAGCCTTCTACCTCTTTCCGGTCGGTGGTGAGCATCAGGAGTTCGCGGAGGTCGCGTGCCGCCGGAAGCGTCTGCTGCTGCTTGGGCAAAGCATCCAGTATTTCGTGTCCGCGCAACGTAATAATACCTCGGCGCTGAGGCTCTGTGAGGTTGATTAGGGTCTCGGTTGCGTATGTAAAAGCGTCTGAGGTGTCGCCATCGTGAGTGAGGCAACTTGTCCGGTCGAGCCGCGTCATGGCCCAGTCCGTGTAGTCGCCGGGCATACATAGCTCCAGCGCTCTGTCTTGGGCGTTGAACGCGGCCTTGGCGTTACGCAGGTGCGTATAAGCGTTCCCGGCATGAAAAAGGAGCTGGGCTTCGTTGTAGCCAAATGCCGATGGCGTGAGCGCGTCGCCGCTAAGGTACGACAAAATGTCCTCGGCCCGCCCGAGAGCTTCCCGGGTCTCCTCGTGACGACGCATGGCGGCGTGCGCCCGTGCTTCCAGCGCTGCCGCCAATGCCGCGCCAACGCAGGGCGTCCTCTGTACTATTGCCTGCGCGTGCCGCGCAACATCTATGGCTCCGAGAAGGTCAGCGGCGTAATAGTGTCCGTACGCTTCCTGGGCAAATATCCAGGAATGCGTCTCGGGGTCGCCCGCCTCGTCGGCGGCAAGGCGGGCGGTGCGCGCCCATCTGCGGAAGGCCGGCCGGTCGTCCAGCTTGCAGAACGTCAGGCACATAAGACCGGACATGTGGGCGGCCACGCGAGTCAAGCGACGCAGGGCGGACGTCGAGCGGTGACGATGTAGCGCCCGTTTCAGCTCGGCTAGGTCCGAGGCCAGGTCGTCCAACAGCACCCCGGCCGGACGGTCGCGCGTCGCTCGGCCGTAGCGGACAACCGTGCGCTCCCAGTCGTCAAGGCTGGCCTCGGCCATCGTGCCCTCGCTGAGCGCGTCGTTCAGCCCTTGCCGCAGCAGCTCGACTTGGTGGGGGTCGGGCAGGTTCTTCATGTCTGCGGAGTCGATGTGCCTGACGGGGTGAACTTCCGGCATGGCCACAACTTCAGCCGTCACGGTTTCCGGCTCGTCGATGGGTTCGGGCGTCAACAGCTCGTCAAGGTGCTCGATGGACACTTGGAGCGTTCTCGCCAGCCTGGGGCGTATCCAGGGCTGGGGGCCAGTCTCCGTCTCGCCGCTCTCCCAGCGAACGACGGTTGAGCGCTCGACGCCGAGCCGTTGGGCGAGCTGCTCTTGGCTGAAGCCGACCGCCTTGCGGCGCGCCGCGAGGCGTTGCCGCTTCGCCACCATACGTCGCCTCCACGCTCGGTCCCGTGTGCGCCGTGACCACAATTTTCGCAGGTCAGCAGTCTGGATGCGGCGGAAACGCCACACTCAAGTGCCGCTCCCGCTGTGGATGTGCTCAGCCACAGCCGGTTGAGTGCAGGTTACGGCCTGGCGCGGTTGATCGGCAATGATTCCCGCGTCGGCGCCTATCTCCCGAGATGACCACTGAAGGGAAGCGACATGCCGAACATGAGCGTCTTAACTGTCCGCCCTGTCTCCGATCGGTTCCCACCCGAAATCGAACGCCTGTGCGCACTCGCGGCACGGGAATTACGACGCACAGCGACGATCACGGCCTTGTGACATGGCAACGGACATTGAATCAGCGTGGCGAACAATTACTACTCCCCGGGAGCGTCGCGTGAAGCTGCGGGCGGGCGTCATTGGCTTGGGCAAGCAGGCACTCGAAGACCACATTCCTGGCCTACACGCCTCAGATGGGGCAAAGCTCGTAGCCGTCTGCGATGAGAATCCTGAGATCGTACACGAACAGCAGTACCGACACCGGGTGCAGGGCTATACCGACTTCCGCGAGATGTTCAAGGCTGAATACCTTGACCTCGTAGTGATCTGCGTGCCACACCATGTCGGCCACACTGTCATCGAGACGGCGGCCGAGCACAATGTGCATGTACTCAAGGAAAAGCCGTTCGCTACAAGCATGCCGGAAGCACAGGTGCTCGTGGAAATCTGCGAGCGGAGCGGCATCCAGCTCATGGTGACGTTGCAACGGCGCTTCAACCCGATCTATACGAGTTTCACGCAGCTGGCCGACCAGATCGGCACCCCATTCGTGGTGGACGCGCAATACACGCTGCACATTGACGATCCGTCCGAAGGTTGGCGCGGCTTGACCGCCAAGGCCGGAGGCGGCTGCGTCATCGATATGGGCTACCACCTGATCGACATGATCCTCTGGTATTTCGGCCTGCCTGACCGTGTGTTGGCTGATGTCTCGGTCAGTGCCCGACCGGATCGGGAATACGACGCCGAGGATACGGCGCTTATTCACTTCTCCTATGACAGCGGCCTCTACGGCTCGCTTCTGCTCTCCCGGTTCATCGGCCCCAAGACCGAGCAAATCCGCTTGGTGGGCTCAAGGGGCATGGTGCATCTGGAGCGCGGCCGGATCCGCCGCATGGCCAACGGCGGGGAAGTCATCGAATCCCTGTCGCGGGAACAGGCGTGGCCGTCGGCGGCGGCCGGACAGATCGACTATTTCTGCCGGGTGATCGAGGGGATGCGCCCGAACGTCAGCGGTCCGAAAGAGAACCTGGCACACATGAGCTTTATTACGGCCTGCTACGAGTCGGCCCGCACGCACGTCTACATCAACCCGAAGGAATTGCTGTGACATCAGCTCTCGCCCTACTCGGCGGGGAACCAACCGTCACCGGGGACGCTCCACACTTCTCATGGCCGCCCCTCACAGATCAAACCGCCAAGGCCGTACTCGAGCAGCTACACGATGGCATCTCCATCTACGACCGCTCCGGTGTGATCGCGCAGCTCGAAGACGCCCTTCGCGAGTATTTCGGCGTCCGTCACGCCCTCCTCACCAGCTCGGGGACGGCCGCGCTCTACTCCATGTACGCGGCCTGCCGCATCCGGCCTGGAGACGAGGTCGTCGTCCCGGCCTACACCTTCTTCGCGACGGTGACGCCGCTACTTCATCTCGGCGCGGTGCCGGTGTTGGCCGACTGCGACACTGACGGCAACCTCGACCCAGAGGACGTAGCCCAGCGCATCACGGAGCGAACCTACGCCATCGTGGGCACACACATGTGGGGCACGCCTGCGAATGTCGGCGCGCTGCGCCGAATCGCGGACGAGCACGACCTCCTGCTCCTGGAGGACGCCTCACACGCCCACGGCGCAACCGTCGATGGCCGCAAGGTCGGCACGTTCGGCCGAGCAGCGGCATTCAGCATGAACGGCCCGAAGCCGCTCTCGGCAGGCGAGGGAGGCTTTCTACTGACCGACGATGACGACACCTACCACCTCGCACTCATGCACGGCCAGTACAACAAGCGGTGCCGAAACGAGCTGCCGCCCGAGCACCGGCTCTACCCCTACGCCGTCACCGGGATGGGACTCAAGCACCGCATCCACCCGGTCGCGGCCACGATCGCGCTTGACCAGCTCGGGCACCTGGACGAGTACCTTGCCGGACGCCAGCGCATCGCGACCCACATCTGTGAGGAACTGGACGGACTGCCCGGAGTGGCCGTGCCACGGCTGGGCTCCACCCGCATGTCGTCGTGGTATGGCCTGATCCTCCAATACCACGGCGACGATTTGGGCGGCTTGCCGGTCGAGCGCTTCTATGACGCGCTCCAGGCCGAGGGCTGCCGCGAGCTGGATCGACCCGGCTCGACGTGCCCGCTGAACCTCCTACCGCTGTTCCAGGAGCCGGGACCGATTTTCCCTGGTCTCCAGGGCATCATGACCTACCAGCCGGGCGACTTCCCGCGCGCCGAAGCGGTCCACCACGGCACCCTCAAGCTTCCCATGTGGCATAGGGAGGAGGACTTGCCACTGGTAGACCAATACATCGAAGCGTTCCACAAAGTTACAGAGCATTACCACGACTTGATAGGATAATGGCATGGATCACTCGTCCCTTCTCCGCCGACTCGCCGCCGAAGCCGAAGAAGACGGGGTGCAGCAATTCGTTGTCGGCGCGGTCGTCCAGCACGACGACAAGGTTCTCCTTCTACAACGCCCCGAGGATGATTTCATGGGCGGCATCTTCGAGTTGCCCAGCGGAAAGGTCGAGCCAGGGGAAGCGCTGGACACCGCGCTCATCCGCGAGGTCCAGGAGGAGACCGGCCTCGACGTGGACGCGCTCGGTGATTACCTGGGCAGCTTCGATTACACGTCCGGAAGCGGCAAGAAGAGCCGACAGTTCAACTTCGCTGTGGACGTAACCAGCCCGGAGCCGATCGAGTTGCAGGAGCACGACGCCTACACCTGGACGCCGATCAACGAAGAACTGTCGGTGACGGATGCCGTGAAGGACGTGCTAGGTACATACCGGGAGCTGCGGGACGCATAGCCCGGCTCCCCATCCAAGGCGACGGCGCCCCACGAAAGGCGAGAGGCATGTGGGGCGTTTGTCGTTGTCACAGGCGGCTCACCGAGCTTACGGTGACCCTGCTCATCTCCCCCGCAGTCCAGGTTTTACGTCGCCTTCTTCGCCCGGCCTCTGCTCCGCGGAACACTGCCGGCGGCTGCCCGCTCCGCCCGGATCCGCTCCAGCAGTACCGACGCCGGCTCGTCCGCCGGATCCTGCTCCACCAACCGCCCCGCAAACGCCATACGTAGAAGAGCGCGTTTCAGGCTGGAATTTTTTGCACTGGCCAATGACTCCATCAGGCGAGCAATCGAGTCTGTCTGAATGTCGAGTTCCGAAACAATCGCCAACTGATCGTCAATAGGCGGTATCGGAATGAGGAGATCCACTAGGTCGGTGTTATTGATTTGAGGTATGTTTGAACCATCGGCAAGTTCACCAAGGTCGACCTGCTGGAACCAGTACCAAAGATACGTTGAATCTACTCTTTCGGACGGAACTATGCCCATCGTATTGAGGTCATAACAACCCAGAACAGACATGATTTTTTTCTTGTTGGTATGAATTGCTCCACCCCGCTTGGGTATGAGGACCGTACCGGCAGGTCGGACCTTCAGGCCAAATCTCAACGCCTGATCGCGGTTGATATAGAATCGAGAGCCCCCTACTTGTCGTTCCGTAACATTCAAGTCACCCACCTTATAAAATGGCAGGCTTTCACGGCTCGGCGAGCTGCTCAGAACCTCAGAGATGGATTTGGGCGTCTGGCCGCCTGCAATGCCGCATACGTCGCCCAGCTTGCGGATATGGTGAGAAGTCGCCGCATCTCGTCGATCAAACCGCTGCCGAACCAGCGTCCTTCTTAGATTCTCTAATCTGCGGTAAGATCTCGAAAGAGTCTCCTCAGATTTCTCGGTTCGCGAGAAGTATTCGTCGAGGGTGGCGACGATGCGGCGCTGCTCGGCCAGCGGTGGTAGATCGATTTCGATAGAGGTGAGCGAACTCTGCGATATGTTTCGCATGGAGTCTTTTGTTCCAGTTGCCCTTCGGGAAATCTCTCGTCGGATCCCGGGTGACTTCAGAAGATGGGCAAACCATTGACGATCAAGATAAGGAAAAGTGACGAGTCGAAGACTTTTATCACTCAGCAGGAGATGTTGCCTGCATCTTCCGACCAGAACCGATGCACCGACATACTCTTTCGTATTTGCGCGACTGATCAGAATGTCGCCTGTTTTAATCTCGTCGTCATGGTTGAAGCTCGTCGTCGACGCAAGGGATTTATTCTCGCTCTGGATAAAGTCCCCACGCGTCATCGCGCTGACCTTGATGACCCCCCATTCATCGTCCGCGGCTGGACGGGGTTCGCATCGAGGCGAACGACCTGCCTCAATCCGAAGCAGAAGATCTCCGATGGTACATCGAGCCCAGCCGGGGGGAAGGGGGGTCATGCGGTGAGGCCGTGGGTGAGGTCGGTGATGAGGGGCAGAGCGCGGTCCTCGCCGAAGACGGTGAGGAAGCCGTCGGTGCCGCCGCGTTCGGTGAAGGGCGATTCATCCAGGTCAGTGATTGCGAACGCGGCCGATGTCACGACGATGTCCCTGATCCTCTCCAGCCACCACCGCTCGTCCGCGGTGAACTCCCGTCTGCTTGCCTGCCGCTGCCGGATGATCCAGCCCTCGAACCGTTCGTGCACCATGGTCCGGTGCGGGCGCGGTGTCTCGTCCACACCCAGCTCGAAGCGAATCAACCCGATCAGATCCAGCGCTCCATACTTGACCTCCGGTGCGGCGGCGGCGAGTTCCAACCGTTCGTAGGCATCCCACAGGCGTTCCGGCGTCCACTGATGGGGCGGCCGGGCGATCCGGCCGGCGAGCTCCTTGAGCGCGGCGTACACCGGTTGCTGCCCGGTACCGCGTTCGTACCCCAGCTGGATCGCGCTGATCTCCGCCTGATGCTCCCGGAGGTAGGCCCGCCACGACGCCACGGTGCGCTGCGCCAGCTCGGTACGGTCAACCCCGGCCGCCTCCAGCAACGTGTCCGGGTTGACCTCGTCGTAGGTGATGTCGTGGGCACGGCGGATCTCCAGCAGACGGGCGCGGAGCGCGGGATTCGCCGCGAGGGGACGTACGGCATCCTCCACCAGCGCCCGCTGCGCGCCCGGACCGGCCTGGCGGGCGGCATCAAGCGCATCGGCGTCGGCACAGCGAGCGAGGCTCGACACGACGGAGGCGAGCGACTCTCCGGCGAGCTGTTCGAGCTCGGCCCGCTCGTCCGGGGTGATCTGCTGGTTGAGCCGGGCCAGGCGGGACGCGAGGGTACACACCTCGTCCGCGTCGATCGTCAACGTCCCGGTCCTGCGCAGCAGTTTCTCCAGACTGATCTGCTTGTCGGTGTGCTGCGCGAGCGGGGCCGCGTCGAGCCGTTCGCCCTCCAGCACCCCGACCGCGTCCACCAGCACGAACCGGTCCTTGACCGACGAGTCCGGGGTGACCGCCCGGAAGTCGTCACCGTCGATGGTCCGGGAACCCCGGCCCTTCATCTGCTCGAACAGCACCGCGCTGCGCGGATTGCGCAGGAACAGCAGACATTCCAGCGGCCGGACGTCCGTGCCCGTTGCGATCATGTCGACGGTGACGACGATCCGCAGCTCGGCGCTGTTACGGAATGCCTTGAGCAGGCTGTCGGTGTCCCGCACTGAATAGGTGATTTTGGTGGCGAACTCGTTGCCCTGGCCGAACACCTCCCGGACCTTCATCACGATGTCCTCGGCGTGGTTGTCGTCCTTGGCGAAGATGAGCGTCTTGGGGACATGCGTCCGGCCGGGGAAGATCTCGGTGAACAGCCTGTCCTTGAACGTCCGCAGCACCAGTTCGATCTGGTTCGGGCTGACGACCGAGCGGCCGAGCTGCTCCGGCGTCCAGCTGAAGTCGTCCTCGAGTTCCTCGTAGCGTTGCTGGCGGGTACGCCTGTCCCGCCTCGGGACGGTGATCCCCGCCTCGATGGTTGCGCCCTGTCGGGTCAGTTCGGTGCGGATGCGGTAGACGTCGAAGTCGACGTTCACCCCGTCGGCGACCGCCTGCGGGTAGGTGTACTCGCTGACCAGATTCTGGTGGAAGAAACCGAACGTCTGCTTCACCGGGGTCGCGGTCAGGCCCACCAGGTAGGCGTCGAAGTACTCCAGCACCGCGCGCCAACGCCCGTAGATCGACCGGTGGCACTCGTCCACAATGATCAGGTCGAACGTCTCCGGCGGAATATCCGCGCTGTAGGTGATGTCGATCGGCTCGTCATCGCTGTCCCCTGCTCCGTCCCCCGAGGTGCCCTCGGACGTGTCCGCGTCGAAGGCCCGGTCGTCGACGTCGGGATCGGGCACCGGGCGACCACGCAGCATCGCGTACAGCCGCTGCACCGTGGAGATCACCACATGGGTGGAGCCGAGCAGCCCGGCGGCGGTCAGCGGCTCGACGTTGTACAGCTCGGTGAACTTACGGCCGTCGCCCGCCGTGACGTAGGTGGCGAACTCCTCCCTGGCTTGACGTCCGAGGTTGTTGCGGTCGACCAGGAACAGGATGCGGCGCGCGTTGGCGTGCGCGAGCAGTCGGTACGACGAGGTGACCGCCGCGTACGTCTTGCCCGCGCCGGTCGCCATCTGGATCAGCGCCCGGGGCCGGTCATCGGCGAGTGACCGTTCCAGGCCGCCCACCGCGTCGAGCTGGGCCGGACGGAGATTCCCATGGGCCAGCGGCGGCAGGTGCGCCAGCCGGTGACGCAGGGTCGGATGCTCGGGGTCGGCGTCTGCATCCCGCATCCACCGGGCCAGTGTCGTGGGCCTGTGAAAGGAGAACACCGACCGGGCCCGGCCCCCACGCGGGTCGAGGGTGTTGGTGAAATGGGTCTCGGCCGCGGTCGTCTCATACCGGAAGGGCAGCGGCCACCGCCATGCCTGCCCGCGCTGCTCGTCGGTCAGGGAGCTCGCATACCGACCGGACTGCCCTTCGACCGGGGTGAGGACGGTGCCCTCCCGTTTGGCCTCCACGACACCGACGAGCCGGCGGTTGACGAACAGCAGGTAGTCGGCGGGGCCGGTCGCCGTCCGGCCTTCGCGCAGCGCGACACCGTCGGGGTCGATCAGGTTCAGGCTGGACAGGTCCTGCACCGACCAGCCGGCCTGCGTGAGCATCCGGTCGACCTCAGCGCGTACCTCGATTTCGGTCCGCGGTTCCCGCGCGGCGGACTTGGCCTGTGCGACGAACGACTCCCGCTCCGCCGCGGACACCTTCTTTTTCCCTGTCCGCTTCCCTGTCCGCCCGGCCGGTTGCGGTTCGTCGCCGACCTGGTCCGGCAGCGCGGCGAAGGCGAAGCGGAGGCTTTCCGCGTCGGCCAGAGCTCGGGTCAGCGCCTCCTCCGCCTCGCGTCGCGCTCGGCGTTCCGCGTCCAGCCGGTTGTTGCCGCCCCCGTCCAGGCGCAGCTTGGCCTCGGCGAGCCGGCCGCGGTACTCGGCCAGTTCCGCGCGCAGCGCCGCACGCTCGGCATCTTCCGCCGCGGACGATGCCGGCCGTGCTTCACCCGGCTGTGATCGGCCCGGCTCGGGTGGTGGGACGAACGCGATGACCTTCCGGTCACCGGTCACCAGCCGGTGGAACCACACGCCCAGTTCGAAGCAGGCCCGTGTCGCCCGGACCGCTGCCCGGACCTCGCCGTAATAACCGTGGACGGCCCGGTTGCCCTCGGTACGGACGGCGTCGAACGCGGCCCGGATGCGCCCGTCGAACACCCCGGCCCGGCCGAGCGCAGCAAGGCGGTCAACCTGTTTGTCGCCGCGGGTCGGCAACCCGGCCCGGTTGACCAGGGCCTTCGCCAGGACCTCGCCGAACTGGCGGGCTTTGATCAGAGCGGCGTTCGGGTCCGAATGGGCGTAGGACTCCGCGCCCGCGCCGTAGAAGACCAGTAACGGTTCGTGGGGAAGAAGAAAGCCGAAATTCGCCGACCGGCGGGCCAGCTCCTCGATGCGCGCGTCCATGACCGTCAGCCCGCCCCCGTGGAGAGCCCCGAGGCCTCCGGGGAGCGCGCAGACAACAAGAATCGCGTACCCTTCGGCCAGCTGGTGACCGTGCAGTACCACAATGTAGCTCAGGTCCGGATTTCACCGGACACTGCTCATCGGTGGCGACCCGCCGGGCGTGCAGTTCGCGGTGTTCGCGGTGTTCGCGGCGGGGACCTGACGGTCGCAGGCTTCCCCCCGGACGGTACCTGATATAGGTATATGTTGTAACCACATCGGATACATGGGCCAACGCCCGCGGAGGTCTCGCGACCTCCGGTCACCGCGTGTGGGCGTTCGAGGAACAGATCACCCCGGGAGGCCCACATGACAGCGGCCGCGCAACTACCCGAATACGACGAGTTCGGGTTCTTCGAGGAGAACGCACAGGAAGCGGGCCTGGCCTGGGCCGGTCCACCGCTGGTACGGCGGGAGAACGTCGATGTCGGCGGCGAACGGATCAGCGCCCTGGTCTGGGGTGACGGACCCGCCGAGCTGGTGTTCCTCCACGGTGGGGCGCAGAACGCCCACACCTGGGACAGCGTCGCCCTTGCGCTGGGCGGCCGCCCGCTGGTGGCCTTCGACCTGCCCGGACACGGCCACTCCGGCAAACGGTCCGACGGTGACTACTGGCCGGTCCGCAACGCCGACATCCTCGCCGGCGCCATCAGCGAACTTGCGCCGCGGGCCGCAGGTGTGATCGGTATGTCCCTCGGAGGACTCACCGGCATCCGCCTCGCATCCGTCCACCCACACCTCGTGCGCCGCCTTGTGGTCGTCGACGTGACACCGGGTGTGACGCTGGCGAAGAGCGCCCCGATCGCGGCGTTCGTCAACGGCCCGGAGTCCTTCCCCTCCTTCGAGGAGATCCTGGAACGGACGGTCCGCCACAACCCGACCCGGTCGGTCAGCTCCCTGCGCCGCGGCATCCTGCACAACGCCCACCCGCTCCCGGACGGCCGCTGGGCCTGGCGGTACGACCGGCTGACCCCGGTCGGCGGCCTGTTGGACTTCGAGCCGCTCTGGGAGGACGTCACAGCGCTGCCGGCACCGGCGATGCTCGTGCTGGGGTCGACCTCCGGCGTCGTCACCGAGGAGGACGTGGCCGAGTTCCGTCGCCGCCAGCCCACGACCCGCGTCGAGACCGTGGCGGGCGCCGGGCACTCCGTCCAGGGCGACCGGCCGGTCGAGCTTGCCCATCTCATCAGCGACTTCGTCTTCGGTACCGCGGACGACGACCGGTAACCGCCGGATGCGCGGTCTGTCCCCGACCTGCAGAAGCTGTTAGATTCGTTACCTATTAGGAGCGCCTGCAGCTGAGCGCCCGGCCTCCTCCCCCACGGCGGGAATCAGGACGGCTCACAGGGCTCTCGTGCCGGTGTGACCCGCGGCCCTGGAAAGCGGTATCGATGATTCTCGATGGTCTGACAGTGCTCGAGCTGGGCGCCGGCAGTGTTGCCGGGTCCCTGGCGGGGATGATCCTCGCCGACAACGGAGCCCGGGTGCTCAAGATCGAGCCACCGCAGGGCGACCGTCTGCGCACACAGTCACCGTCCGGTTTCCTGGTCTGGAACCGGGGCAAGGAGAGCCTGGTCGCCGACCTGCGCACCCCCGCGGGCCGGGCCGAGGTCGGCGAGCTCGCCAGCCATGCCGACGTGCTGATCGAGAGCTTCGAACCGGGCGTCGCGCAGGGTTGGGATCTCGGCTACGAGGCCCTGCACGCAGCCAACCCGGCGCTGGTCTACTGCTCGGTCAACGGTTTCGGTTCCACGGGTAAGTACGCACGGCTCAAGGGCTATGAAGGCGTCGTCGCGGCGAAGGCCGGGGCGTTCGCCCGGGGACAGTTCGGGTTCCGGCCCGGCCCGATCTTCGTCGCCGCCCCCCTGGCCAGCACGGGCGCTGCGCACATGGCGCTGGGCGGCATCATGGCCGCGCTCATCGTCCGCGAACGGACCGGACGCGGACAGCGCGTCGAGGCCACCCTCGTACAGGGTTACAACCCGGTCGACTACTTCGGGACGATGCACTGGCAGTACGCGAAGAACACCGGCGGTGAACCCCACGTCATCATCAGTGCCCGCGGCGGCGCACTGGCTGCAAGCCGGTTCAGCCTCACCATGGCAACCACGGATGGCCGCTTCATCATCGCCAATCCGCAGCTCCCCCACCAGGCGCAGGCGCTCACCCGCGTGCTGGGCCATGAGCAGCTCATCACCGACCCGGTCTTCCAGGACATGCCACGGTTCAAGACGCCGCAGGACGCGCAGCGCTGGGAGGATCTGCTCAGCGATACCGTCCGGAGCAGGACGCTCGCCGAGTGGGTGCCACTGCTGGAGGCCGACGTGGACGTCGCCTTCGAGATCGGTGCGACCTGCGAAGAGGCACTCGACCATCCGCAAATGATCTACAATGGACACTCGATCACGATCGACGATCCGGAACGCGGCCCGATCCGCCAGGTCGGCCCGGTCGCGGCCTTCGAAGCGACGCCGTGCCGGATCGAGCGGTCCGCACCCGCGCTCGGCGCCAACAACGGTCCACTCACCGGGCCGTCGGCTCCGCCGACCCCGACCGGCGCCGCCCCGGTCCACCCCCTGGCGGGGGTGACCATCGTCGAGTTCGGCTACTTCTACGCGATGCCGTTCGGGGTCGCCCTTGCCGCCGCGATGGGCGCACGGGTGATCAAGATCGAGGGTCTAGCGGGCGACCCGATGCGCAGCTCCTTCGGGGTCAGCGAGACCGGTGGCGTGAAGACGATGGCGGGCAAGGAGAGCATCGCCGTCGACGTAGCCACCGACGAGGGACAATCGATCCTCAAGGCTCTGCTCGCGACGGCGGATGTCTTCGTCCTCGGGTTCCGGCCCGGGGTGGCCGAACGTCTCGGCATCGACTACCCGACCCTGCGGGAGACCAACCCCAAGCTCATCTACGTGCACGCCACCGGGTATGGCAGCAGCGGGCCGTACAGCACCCGCCCGCTCTATGCCGACGCCGCGAGCGCCGTGGCCGGGAGCCTGTTCAAGCAGGCCGCCTACTGGATGGACCCCGATCTCGTCAGCAGCTTCGACCTGACCGAAATACAGGCCATCGTCCAACCGAGGCTGCGTGGCCTCACCGACGGTGACTCCAACGCCGCGGCCACGCTCTTCTCCAGCATCATGCTGGCGCTGGCCCACCGGCAGCGGACCGGGCAGGGACAGCTCGTCTCCACCACCATGATCAACGGAAATGCCTACACCTATTCCGATGACGTCAACGCCTACGCGGGCAAGCCGCCCGCGCCCACCCTGGACTCCGAACAACACGGGTACAACGCCCTGTACCGCCTCTACCGGACGTCGTCGGGTTGGGTCTTCCTCGCCGCCCCGACGCAGCAGGAATGGGAGATCCTCGTCGGTGGGATCAAGCGTCCGGAACTGCTGGAGGACCCCCGCTTCGCCACGGTGGAACGTCGGGTGTCCAACGACGACGACCTGACCTCGATCCTGGAAGACGTCCTCCTCACCGACACCGCTCAGGCATGGGAGGACCTGTTCGTTCCCGAGGGGCTCGCCTGCGTGACCGTCTTCGAGGGTGGCCTTTCCGGGTTCACCTGCACGGACGAGACCATGCTGGCGACCGGCCTGGTCGCCGAGGTGGACCACCCGCTGTTCGGCCGGATCCGGGTGCACGGCCTGCCGGCGGCGCTGTCGGAAACGCCCGGGCGGATCGGCCGTAGCTGCGTGCTCGGCGAGCAGACCGAAACGCTGCTGACCGAACTCGGTTATGAGGCAGACGCCATCGCGGCACTCAAGGACGCCAGGATCGTCACAGGCGCCGATCTCCCCGCGTAGGGCGGGCCCCGGGCACGCGAACCACTACCGGCGGCGTGCCTCGGCCCGGGTCACGGCCCGGGTCGAGGCACGATCCGTACCGGAGGCCACGGACGGTCGCCGTGGACGTCACCGATCACGATGGCGAGGAGCTCAAGGAGTATCGATGCCGTCACCCCCCAGGCGCTGCCCTGCGGGAGGTCGAAGAACGGGACCATGAACCTGCCATCCGGACCGGCCCACAGCTCCTCCCGGTACACGCCGTCGGCCATCAGCCCGGTGAGCGCGACGTCGAAGACATCCTGGACCTCGCTGTGGTTGATCCGAAGGAGCGGTCGGGCCGCGACCGTACCCACCATCGGGGTGATCTGGAACTTCGTCAGCTCGGCGTTCTGCCAGCCCAGCTCACCGATCAGTTCAACATTCGCCCCGGCGAGCCCGATCTCCTCCCACGCCTCCCGCAGCGCGGTCTGGCCGGGTGTCTCGCCCGCGTCGCAGACACCACCGGGGAAGGCGATTTCCCCCCGGTGCGTGCTGACCGTGCCGGAGCGTTCGATCATGATGACCCGAACGTCGTCCGCCTCCTCGAACAGGACAAGCAGGACCGCCGCGGCCCGAATACCCAGCCGCTGCGGGGCGGGCGGCAGGGTATCGCGGTGTCTGAAGGCACGCCGGACGGTATCGATCCGAATTCCTTGACGCGTCGGCGTGGGAAGATCCGCCCATGGCGGCGGCCTGTCCAGGCGGGTACGGGAGCCCGAGAAGGTGTCCCCGTACGGCTGCGGCGGAGCGTCCGGCCCGCTGGAAACCGGGCCGGCATGAGCCGCACCTGCCGAATCCGGGTCGTCGGGCAGACGATCACCCGCCGCTTTGATCACGCCTTCTCGAAGAGCTTTTCAGCGTTGCCGCGCAGGATCTTCCGCTGCTGCTCCGGCGTCAGCGATGTGAGCAGCCCGGTGAAGTCCGCCGGTACGGCCAACCCCTCCGCGTGTGGGAAGTCCGAGCCCATGACCAGGCAGTCGACATCAGGCAGATCACGAACGATCTTGGCCACGTTGTCCTCCGGGTAGGGCGCGACCCGGATGTGACGCTGGAAGATCGCGCTGGGACGCTCGGTGAGGCGACCGCCGATCCACGGGCCGTTGCGGCCCATCCCCCGGCTCTTGTCCATGTGCTCGATGAAATGCGGCACCCAGGAGGCGCCGAACTCGGCGACGAGCACCATCAGGTTGGGGAACCGCCCGAAGACGTTGTCATAGATGAGCGCCGAGAGGGTGTCCTCGATGGGCCGCTCGCCGTAGAGGTTGTTCCACTGCCACGCCGACATGTGCCAGGCCGCGGGGAATGCCTCGTGGCCCCAGGCGGGCGCGATGTGCTCGTTGTACCAGTTCTCCATGATGTGGAAGGCGACGGTCACGCCGGCCTCGTTGAGCCGGGCCCAGATCGGGTCGAAGTAGGGGTCGCCGGGCGAACGGCCGTTGACGGGCCCTGTCGGCAGCAGCACAACCCGGACCCCGCGCGCGAGGAGGTCGTCCAGCTCGGTTACAGCGAGATCGAGGTCGCGCAGGGACAGCAGAGCCGGGCCGTAGATGCGGTCCTTGTACGCGAAGCCCCAGGTCTCCTCGAACCACAGGTTGAAGGCGTGCACGTTGGCGTAGGCGGCGGGCACGTGCTTCACGTAGTTCTCGACCGACAGAGCCATCGCGGACGGGAAGACGACGGCCCTGTCCACCCCCTGGGTGTCCATCAACTGCAGGCGCACGTCACGGTCGTGGTACTCCGGGCGCATCGGCTCCGGCTCGTAGGTCTCGTCCGGGTTACCGGACGCCATCTGGCGCAACATCTCCTTGAGGGATCCCGGCCGGTAGGCCAGGTCGAAGCCGAGTCCCTGTTCCGAGTTGAAGGTCGCGACCCGGTCCGCAGCCATGATCTTCTCAAGGCCGCCCTCGAATTTGATCGGCCGAACCGCGTACTCGGACCACTGCGCCGGCAGGTACTTCGTGAAGGCGTCCCTGGTCTCGTAGCAGTGCGTGTCGCAGTCGAACAGGCCGAAGTCGAGCACTGTCATCGGAGTCTCCCCGCATCCATCTTCGCGACCCTACGAGCCTCGCGACCCTACGAGCCATTTCGTCTAATTAGCATACTAGTAGTCCTGATCATACGCTAGAGTTCGTCCAGCGGATGTCCGTCGATGCGATCGAAGATCCGCTGGACAGGCCCTACCGACCGCATCGCTGCTCGCCTCGCCGATCGACCCGACCGGGCAAGCGACCCGGCCGGACGAGACGCCAGCCGGAGGACGACGGGGAACGCCGGGGATCAACCAGGGAGCTACGAAGATCGAGAATGAGATCGCCGAATGATCAGTCAGCAACCAATGCACGTGGATTGATCCCTAAATTACAATGCGAGAGCTTATTTGAAGCGATGATTTAGGGCGGGATCTATGAGTATCGGGATGTTGCTCGACATGGCCGCGATGGCCTTCGGTGACCGGGTGGCGCTGGGGCGGCGTGGCGACGGCATCACGTTCGAGCACCTGCTCCGGGTGTCAGCCGGTGGAGCCACGCTGCTGCGCTCCTCCGGTGCCGAGCGAGTCGCGTACCTCGGTGGCAACAGCGCCGCCTTCCCCGCCGTGCTGTTCGCCGCGGCTTCGGCCGGGATGCCGTTCGTCCCGCTGAACTACCGGCTCAGCGAAGACCAGCTGGACGGGCTGCTGGGCGAGTTACACGGGCCGGTCGTCGTCTGCGACGAGGCATTTCAGGGCGTTGTGGCCAGAACCGGCTTGAAGATCCACCGCAGCGAGGACTGGTTGGCGGACGCTGCACTCGCGGAACCCGCCGAGCCGGTCGAGGTCGACGATGACGCACCGGCGGTCCTGCTCTTCACCAGCGGGACGACGTCCAAGCCGAAAGCGGTCGTGCTCCGACACTCCAACCTCGTCGCCTACGTCCTACAGACGGTCGAGTTCGGTTCCGCCGAACCGGACGAGGCGTCTCTGACCAGTGTCCCGCCGTACCACATCGCCGGTGTCGGAACCGTACTGACGAACCTCTATGCCGGCCGCCGCTTCGTCTACCTGCCGAACTTCACCGCGGACGCATGGCTGCGCCTGGTGGCCGAGGAGGAGGTGACCAGCGCCATGGTCGTACCGACGATGCTGGCCCGCATCGTCGAGCAGCTTGCTGGCGCCCAGGCACCGACGCCGACGCTGCGAGCGATCGCCTACGGCGGCGCCCGGATGCCCCGTCCGGTCCTGGAGAAAGCGCTCGTGGCATTTCCGGGTACCGGCTTCGTCAACGCCTACGGACTCACCGAGACGAGCTCGACGATCGCGATCCTCGGTCCGGAGGACCACCGCGCGGCGCTCGCGTCGGCCGACCCGGCGGTTCAGGCCAGGTTGGCCTCCGCGGGCCGGTTCGTCCCCGGGGTGGAAGGCGAGATCCGCGACTCCACCGGAGCGGTCGCCCGCCCCGGCGAGATCGGCGAGCTGTGGGTGCGAGGCAGTCAGATCTCCGGGGAGTACCTGGGGCTGGGCTCCGTCCTCGACGCCGACGGCTGGTTCCCCACCAGGGATCGGGCCTGCCTCGACGCCGACGGTTACCTGTTCATCGAGGGCAGGTCAGACGACACGATCATCCGCGGGGGCGAGAACATCGCGCCGGCCGAGATCGAGGACGTGCTGATCCACCACCCCGCGGTCAAGGAAGTCGCCGTCATCGGTCTGCCCGACATCGAGTGGGGCGAGCGCCTGACCGCGGTCGTCGTGCCGGAGGCGCACGCGGCACCGGAACCCGATGACCTGCGCGCCTGGGTCCGGGCCAGACTTCGCGGCTCCCGTACACCCGACGAGGTCATCTTTCGCGACGACCTTCCCTACACGCCCACCGGCAAGCTTCTGCGCCGTCAGCTGATTGCCGAGATCGGCGCTGCCACGACATACGAAAGGACGTGAGCACACCATGCGGCTCAAGACAGGTTTGCGGCTGCGGAGCCAGGTCTGCTCCACGGAAGTGATTGTGGTCCGGCCCGGGTCCAGCGAGATCGACCTGACCTGCGGTGGTCATCCGATGATCGCATCCAAGGAGACGCCCGCCGAAGGGCTTGACCTCAAGCCGGAGCTTTCCGGCGGTGCCCTGCTGGGCAAGCGGTACACCGACGAGGCCACTGAGATCGAGCTCCTCGTCACCAAGGCCGGAGCGGGCACCGTCGCCGATGGGCTGACCCCCCTGCTGCTCAAGGAGGCCAAGCCGCTTCCATCCAGCGACTAGGGTCTGAGAGCGACCGGGCGAACACCGAGATTCTCCGCTCAGGTGCCCTCGGTCAGGGGCTGTCCAGCATGATCGACGATCGGCTGGACGGCCCCTGACCGTCGCGGTCTATCTCCCCGGCGCGCTCGACTCCGTGCCGCTCGACTCCGTCACGGCCGATCGCGCGCGGTCGAGCGTAGCGCGGAGCGCGTCCATCAGAATCCGCCCGGCGCCGGCCGGACCCTGCGCGAGGATCTCGGCACTGAGGACTTCGACTCCGATCGGTGCCCGCACCCCGGCGTCGTCGAGAATGCCGACGAGCCCGGTCAGGTCCAGACTGCCCTCGCCGGGCAGCAACCGGTGCCGGACGTCCTCAAGCGGGGGGCCCACCGGCGTTGCCGCGGCATCGCTGAGCTGCACCGCGAACACCCGGTCACCGGGGACACGGCGCAGCATCTCCGCGTTCCCGGCGCCGGGTCCCCGATTGTGGTGCCAGGCGTCCACGAGCACTCCGGCGTTGGGCCGGTCGGCACGGCGCGCGATCTCCCATGCCGTCCCGATGTCGCCGATCGTCGCCCAGGCCACCGCTTCCAGCGCGACGTTGAGCCCGTGGTCGGCGGCGCGGTCGCACAGGCCCGCGAACTTCTCGGCGGCCTGGTCCAGCTCGACCGGATCGCCGAAATGCGTCGCCACCAGCGTCTTCGCCCCCAGCGAACGTCCCGCCTGAAGATATTCGGCCTCGGTGAGAACCTGGTTCATGAACGCGGGCTGATCGACCGGGGGTGGCATGAGCCAGTCACCGACCGCCTCTATCTCGGTGACGGCAAGGCCATTGTCGTCCAACATGGCTCTGATGTCGGAGTCGGACAGCCCCTCCCGGGTGCGGGCCCGGCGCAGCGAACGGCCCAGGATCGAGATGGCGTCGAAGCCCGCTGCCGAGGCGGCGGTGACGACATCGCGAAAGCTCAGCGACGCCACCGAGACGTTGCAGAGCACGAGCCCACCATCCACTGCGGACGTGGCCGGGGTGACAGGTGCGGCGGCGGCGGCAGCAGCAGCAGCCGGTTGCTCCCCGGTCACAGGTCGGCCAGCACGTCGGCGTAGCGTGCCCGAGCCTGTTCTTCAAGGGCGATCAGGTGGTTGGTCGGGAAGAGCCCGTCGGTCGGTTTGTATTGTTTGAGTACCTCACGGGCGAGGGTGACCTTGTGCACCTCGGTCGGACCGTCGGCGAGGCCGACGGTGTAACCGGCGACGAGCATGTCGAAGAAGGGCATCTCCTTGGTCAGGCCCAACGAGCCGTGCAGCTGCAGGGCCCGGGATGTGACGTCGAGCATGACCTTCGGCATGGCTGCTTTTATGGCCGCGATGTCACCGCGGACCTGGCGGTAGTCCTGACGTTCGTCGATCAGCCAGGCGGTCCGCAGAACCAGCAGCCGGAACTGCTCGATCTGAATCCACGTGTCGGCGATGGCCTCCTGCACCAACTGCTTGCGCGCGAGGATCTCGCCCTGGGTGAATCGGGACAGCACCCGCTCGCACATCATCTCGAAGGCCCACTTCACCAGGCCTACGGTGCGCATCGCGTGGTGGATACGGCCGCCGCCGAGGCGGACCTGTGCGACCTCGAAACCACCGCCCTGCGCACCGAGCAGATTGGCGCGGGGCACCCGCACGTTCTCGTACGCGATGTAGCCTTCGGTGCCCTGACCGACCTCCTCGTCGATGAGCTCGACGTGCCGGATGAACCGGATGCCGGGCGTGTCGGTGGGGACGATGAACATCGACTGCTGCCGATAAGGGGAGGCATCCGGGTCGGTCACCGCGACGACAATCAGGAAGGAGGCGAAACGGGCGTTCGAGGAGAACCACTTCTCCCCGTTGATCACCCATTCGTCGCCGTCCAGTACCGCCCGGGTCTTGAAGACCTTCGGATCGGCGCCACCCTGCGGCTCGGTCATGGAGAAACACGAGACGATCTCATTACGCAGCAACGGCGCGAGATAGGTCGCCTTGTGCTCATCCGTGCCGAAGTGCGCGAGGATCTCGCTGTTACCCGAGTCCGGTGCCTGGCAGCCGAAAACGCTCGGAGCGCAGCGCGACCGGCCGAGGATCTCGTTGAGCAGGGCGAGTTTCAGCTGGCCGTATCCGGGGCCACCGAGTTCCGGGCCGAGGTGACAGGCCCACAGCCCCTGCGCACGGACCTTCTCCTGCAGCGGTGGGATGAGTGCGGCACGGACCGGGTCGGCGAGGTCGTACGGCTGGCGGACCAACCGATCGACGGGCTCAACTTCCGTGCGGACGAACTCGTCCGCCCAGTCGAGCAGCTTCTGGTAATCGGGATCCGTCTGAAAGCCCCACATCGGTGACTCCTGTCACTGTCTGGCTACTCACTGGCTGGCAATGCATTCGGTGAGGTCACGGGCCATGTTGCTCTAACCTGGATGCCGCACTCCAGGTTGCGATGAGACTGTTGATAATCGTTATATGTTTATACTGATATCGGGGCATGCCCGCAACCGCGGCGAGCGTGTGGAGAGCACCATGCGGCCAGGAGGGGTGGCGCTCGTCGGATGAGTGACAACGGACCGCGCTGGACAGGCTCGGACTTCCAGGTGCCACCGAGGGCCGGCGGTGCGGTGGCGCTGTGTGGCGCCTGTTCCCGCACGGGACAGTGCCACCTGGGGATGCTCCGCGAGCAGTTCGACGACGGGGTGTTGCGGGCGCACGTGACCTGTTCGCCGGAGCATGAAGGCGGTCCGAACGTCGCCCATGGCGGCTGGACGGCGGGGATCATGGACGAAGTGCTCGGTCACCTCCCCGTCCAGCTGGGGACACTCGCGGTCACGGCGACGCTTGAGATCAAATTCATCCGCCCCGTTCCGATCGGGCGTGACCTGCTGGCATCGTCCTGGCTGGACAGGCGTGAGGGCCAGCGTCTGTATGTGGTCGGCGAGCTGCGGTTGGCGTCCACGAACGCGGAGCTCGCCACCGCTAAAGGCGTTTTCGTCGCCCGCGATCGCGCGCACTTCGACCGCCAGCAAGCCTGGCTCGCCGAGCAGGACGCCGCCGGTGATCCTGCACCGACCGCCTGAGACCCCGCACCAAACCATCGTATCCCCGCGCCATCATCGCTACGATCAACCGTGCGCAATCATCGATCCGCGACAGAGCAGCCGCGGAAACCCTCGAGCCAGCCCATGACAAAGGCCGAGCAACGAGCGGTGGTCAAAGCATGGCACGAAATACCCAAGCGCACCAGAGCTGAAGTCAGGAAGCTGACAAAGCGTCGCCTGCGGCATCCGGACCCGGCCGTCGCGGCAACAGCCGAGAACCTGGCGAAATACTACCTGCATCAGACTCGCCGATTCTGGGTATTCGTGCTCCTCACCTTCCCAGTGGCCTCCGCTGCGGCCTTCCTGATAGGAATCCTGTCCGTTTACATACCTCCCCTTGTTGCAAGCGCCCCATTCATACTCGGCATCCCGGTTTGGGGCGCATATTTAGGCGGCACCTGGCAAGGTCGTTACATAATGAAGCGAATACTGGCTGCGAAGGAACAGCCATCGGATGCCGCAGCCACGCCGACAGCCGTTGCCGTCGACAGCCTCGCGCCGGGAGAAATGGATATCATCCAACGCTGACCGTCGTCGCTACGACCGTTTGAACCCGCCCCTGTGCCAGGAGTTCCGACGCGCGACAAATCCGATACAGATCATGCAGAGGCACCACCGCCATACACCAGTGCGACCGGGCTACCCCCACCTCATCGGAGCCGGCCACGTCCCACCCGTATCAGTCCCGCGGGTAGCGCGGCACGACCTTGTCGGGGCCGCCGACCCAACGGACGCCGCCGAGTCCCCGCCGCCTTCATCCGCATCTCCTCGGGCTCATCCGAATCCGAGTCGGCAGGGGCGGACGGCACCGAGGACGATCCCGCCTGGCCCGGGTGCGGCGGTGATCAGCTGCTGGGTCCGACGTCCCGGCCAGCGCGTAGTCACGAACTGCTCCCGTCAAGAGGGATGGCCCGTGGCCATGTGCTGACGTCAGCGATCCTGCAGGACGCCGTCGACGTAGATGTCGACCTTGTAGAATGCAACCAGACCTGCGATCTTCTGACTCTCCGGCAACGGCATCCGGTACGACCAGGCACAATCCCGGTAGACCCGATCCCCAGTCCGTACCGACCAGTACTCGGCGACCCCCTTGTAAGGGCATCGGGTTACCGTATCGGTCGACTGCAGCAGATCCATCCGGACATGTGGCTTGGGCAGATAACAACGCACCGGCAACCCGGTCTCGAACAGCAGTCGGGGGCTGCTCGACTCGGCGATCGTGACACCGTCGACCTCAACCCGCACGTGCCGTGAACTCGCCAGCACGTCGATCCGGGCATACGGGTCGCGCACGTGCACGAAGACCTCTTCGTCCTCCTCGAACCAGGAGTCCATGGCATCCCAGTCGAAACGGAAGTGGTCGCGCAGCTCGTCGATCGGCGACTCGTCATAGCGCAGCGCGGCACCCGGCGCCTGTGTCGAGCCGACCGTGACGGTGAACGTCCGGGCGTCCCCGCGGCTCGGCGAGTGCACGATGTCCCCGTCCGCCACCAGCAGATCCTGGGCGACATCGTCGGCCGGGAAGTAGTAGGTCGGATAGCGCGGCGACTCCCACACCAGTAGCGGGTGACTGCTGTCGGCCACCACCCGGCCGCCCAGGTAGACCCTGACCCGCTTGCCGCTCGGCTCGACTCGGATTCGTCCCCGTTCGACCGTCATATCGAACCTCACCATCGCTGGGCTCTTTCCGTCTAGTTTTGACGAATACCCGCGGAGTTTCAGCCGTTGACAGAATCACCCGGCTCTTGATCGGATACCACCGATCCAGCCGCGAGAAAGTGAGAATTCCTCGGTGAGGCACAGGATACCTGTTCCCCGGCCAGGGACTCCATTGCCAACCTGCCCGGCGTCGTCCACCGTCCGAGTCGAGCCTGACCCTCTCCTCTCCGACCTGCTCCAGGTCCAGTGGGAACGGTTCCGGACGCAGCGGAAGCCTGCCCTCACGACCAGGCCGTACTCGTACTGGCACATCTGCGCAACCGCGACATCCACGGAACGGCTCGCCGAGCGAGGACGGATCCCGACCGCGACACCGTGGACGCCGGTTGAACCTCCGCGACACCTCTGCAATCTTCGACAGTGTCGTCCTGCGCTCCACCGGTGTCCACGCCCACGGTCGTCGCTCCCGCTCCGGCGAGAACCGGCACCACGGCGTCAACATCGAGGAACGGGCTGACTTTTTATGGGCGGCTCAATCTGATGCCTCCGAGGGCCTGTCCGGATCGACCCGCGACCTCACCGCCGCCCGCCACTATCGTGTGTTCGACGTCATCGCGCTCACCGAAGCCGTACCTGCTCGTCGGTGAGGAGACACGCCGGTGAAGAGAAATAATACTGCTCATCCCGTAGTGCCAGGGCACGGATCCACCCGCAGGTTACCAGGAAGCCAACCGTGGTCACGGGAGAATCAGAACCACGAGAAAAACCGGGTTCTCCAAGCCGGACGAACTGGCGTGTTCTCGATCGTTACCACGGTCGCCTCGCCGGGATATTTCCTCAAGCCGTGTTCGTGCTGGAGACTGGCAGTCGCTGGAATCGTTGTGGAAAATTTCCACCGGACGCCGTGTCGCTCCAGGTCATACTAACGTCCGTATTATAACTGTACAAGGACAGATCTACACAGTCGGACGTCGAGCCGATCCGGATTGGATCATCACGCCGCGAGAGCTTTACGGCCTGCGAGGTACACGTCCGCGAGCTCGGTGACTCGCCGGCCGTACCGTTGGGCAGTAAGGATGTCGGACTTGTGTACAGCCTCCGGCGGGAGGGTTCCCACGCACTGGCCACCGACACCCGAGAAAAAGCCGAGGCGGTTCAGCTCGTCCTCCTTGCCCTCGGCGCCGTTCCATCCGCCGTGCAGATCCGGGTTCACCCACAGCATGTTGTGCTGAGCGGCGAGGGTCTGGAAGTAGGCGAGCGTCGAGGTCTTGTCTCCGGCCATGGACCCCGACATGGTGAACCCAGCGGCGATCTTGTCCTTCCATGCGTAGGCGAACCACCGCTTGCTGGTGGCCTCCGCGAATGCGTGGAACGCCGCGCTCGCCGTGCCCATGTAGGTAGGTGCCCCGAAGACGATGGCGTCGGCGGCGTCGAGCTGGGCCCACTGCTCGTCTGTGATGTCAGCGACGGCGATGAGGGAGGCCGTCGCACCGGAAACCTGGATGACGCCGTCCTGGACCGCTTCCGCGAGGACCTTGGTGTGGCCGAAGCCAGAGTGGTAAGCGACGGCAACCGCGCTCATATATGGCACTCCTGATGTTCGTCGATGCGCGCTCTTCCGCGTCGCACCAGTCGGTCTTCACTATAGACGTAGTCTCCATTAGAGACCAACATTCGGTCAAGGTCCAACGCGGTAAGCTTGAAGACATGTCCGCCTCCGGGTCCGCCGCGCCTGCGCCTCTGGCGGTGGATGCGTTCAGCTCCGGCTGCCCCCCGCGTGCGCTACTCAACACCGTGGGCGACAAATGGGTGATCCTGGTGGTGAACCTGCTGGGCGACGGGGGCGCCCGGTTCTCCGAGATCCAAAGAGCTGTCGGCGGAGTCAGCCGCAAGATGCTGGTACAGACGCTGCGGACTCTGGAACGCGATGGCCTGGCCGTCCGGACTGTGTACGCTGACGCTCCCCCGCGGGTAACCTACTCGCTCACACCGTTGGGCCAAACGTTGTTGCGACCGCTACAGGCGGTACGGACCTGGTGCGAAGATCACGTGACGGAAGTGAGCAGCGCACAGGCTGTGTACGATGCCCGGCCAGAGTACACTGGCTCCGCAGCGACTGGGTAGTCGCTGCCACGGTCGTCCAGATCGGGTCGTGCCGGCCGAGCGGGCCGGCCTCGACGGTCAGCCGTGGGGGGACGCCGTCGATCCGTCCGGGTGTCGACACCCGTAGCGGCGAGCAGGTAGCCGGTGGCGTGATCGAGGGCCTGCGCGGGCAGCAAGGAAATTCATCGGCGGCTCCAAGCGTTTGAACCCGCCCTCCTGTCACGGCGCGGTCAGGGCTGCGACCGGGGTGAGGCGGGCGGCGCGGATGGCGGGATAGAGGCCTGCGATCATGCCGACCGGCAGTGTGACAACCACGCCGCCCAACCAGGCGACCAGCGGAATGACCACCGGCCAGTGTTGGGTCGCTGCGTATCCGCCTGTGGTGAGCACGCCTAGGATCACACCGCCGACGCCCCCGAGACCAGCCAGCAGCAGCGATTCCATGAGGAACTGCAGGCGGATGTGTCCCCGGGTGGCGCCGAGGGCGCGACGCAGGCCGATCTCGCCGCGCCGCTCCAGCACCGAAATGACCATGGTGTTGGCCACGCCGACCCCGCCGACCACGAGGGCGACCGCGCCGAGCCCGAGCAGGAGGCCGTCGAGCGAACGGTGGGTGGCACGCTGCGCGGCGAGCGCATCCGACGGGCGGGAGACCCGAACCTCATACGGACTCTGCGGGTTCACGGTCGCCGGCAACACCGAACGGACGGCCTCCACCTCGGGCGCCGCCGATCGGGTGTACAGCGTCGTGGGGTGACCGTCGAAGCCGAGGTACGTCTCGGCGGCGGTCCATCCGACCAGTGCGGCGTTGTCCAGTTCGGGGGCGAGCGGGATGGGTCCGAGCACGCCGACCACGCTGAACCACCGGCCACCCAGCCAAACCCGCGTTCCGGGCAGGTGGACCGCGAGTTTCTGGGCGGCCCGGGCGCCGAGGACGACACCGGGGAAGGTCGAGGTCGCGCGGTTGAGCCAGCGTCCCTCAGCGACGCCACCGCCGACCGTGCCCAGCAGTCCCGGCTGGACGGCCAGCACCGCCATGGAGCCGGTGTTGCCCACATCGATGTGGTCGTTGCGGTAGACCGAGGCGTTGGCGCGCCCGGTCGCGGACACCGAGTACACCGGGGCTATCCGGGCCGCCATCTGCATCGACTCGGTCGGTAGCGTTGCTCTTCCCCCCAACACGGTCTGGCCGGGTGAGACGGTGAGCAGATTCGTGCCAAGCTGGTCCAGTTGCCGGTCCAGATCGGCGCGGCTGGATGACGAGACGCCGAGGACCGCGACCAGGGCCGCGATCCCGAGCGAGATGCCCAGCGTCGCGAGCCCCACCCGCAGCGGGCGGGAACGCAGGCCGGCGGAACCGACCCGGAGCGTGTCGTCCAGGCCGAGCCGTGCGGCGCGTGGCAGGGCGTCGGCCATCAGACCACCCGCCCGTCGAGAAGGCGCACCTGGCGCGGCAACCGGTCGGCGATGTCCCGGTCGTGGGTAATGATCACGACGGTGGTACCGGCCGCGTGAAGCTCGTGCAGGATGTCCAGCACGGCGGCACCTGAGCGGGTGTCCAGGTTGCCGGTCGGCTCGTCGGTCAGTAGCAGCATGGGGACACCGACCACGGCGCGGGCGATGGCGACCCGTTGCCGCTCGCCGCCGGAGAGTTCGTGCGGCCGGTGCCGGAGCCGGTGGCCAAGCCCGACGCGATGCAGCGCCGCTTCGGCACGTCGGCGGCGTTCGCGAATCGGGACGCCGGCGTAGAGCAGTCCGTCGGCCACGTTGTCCAGGCACGACACGCCGTCGGCGAGGTGGAAGTTCTGGAAGACGAAGCCGATGCGGTGCGCCCGCAGCGCGGCCAGTCGGCGGTCGGGCAGCTTCGCCACGTCGTGTCCGTCCAGGTACACACTGCCGGTGGAGGGCCGGTCAAGGGTCCCCATGATGTGGAGCATCGTGGATTTCCCGGAACCGGACCGGCCGACGACGGCCACCATCTCGCCACTGTGGATGGTCAGGTCGACGTCCCGGAGGGCGGCGACACCGCCGGCGTACACCTTGGACACACCCTGCATCCGAACCACCGCGGGTGGGTTCATGCCGGCACCTTCACCTTCATGCCGGCACCGATGCCGGCGCCGCTGACCTCGACCCGGCCGTCCGCGAACAAGCCGGTCCGCACCGATACCAGCCTGCTCCGGTCGCCGTCGACGATCTCCAGCGCGTACCCTCCCTCGATCGGCGCGAGCAGCGCGGTGACCGGTACCGTCAGCACGTTCTCCCGCTGCTCCAGAACGTGCCGCACCTTCACCGGCGCTTGGTCCAGCCCCTTGACCGCGGCCTGGTCCGCGATGGTGACGGTGACCGTCAGGGTGGTCTGCTGGGCGCTGCCGCCCGCCGGGGCGTTCGCATCGCCGTCGCCGGACGGGGTGCTCGCCTGGGTGCCGACGTCAGCGACAACGCCCGGCACGGTTACGCCGGCCGACGGCAGGACGTCCACGATGGCGCCCTTGACCGCCCATGTCGTGTCCTGCGTCGGGACCTGGGCGGTCACCATCTTGGTCGTGCCAGTCCAGGTGAGCACCTGGCCGGTCGCGGCCGCGCCGGGCCGGGCCACCCGGCTGGCGATCCGGACCGGTCCTGGTAGGTAGATGACGTCGGCGGTGTCCACCGTGCCGGTCTCCGGCCGACCCAGGTCCTTCTGCCAGCGCTTGACCGCCGCCGCCGTCTCGGTCGTGTACCGCTGGTCGACGGTGAAGCCGGTATACCCGAGTGCGCGCAGGTTGGTCTCGAGCTGCTTGACGTCGTTGCCGACCGTGTCAGGCACGAGCTGGCGATACATGGGCAGGTCACCGTAAAGCAGGACGACCGGCTGCTCATCGGCGCGCAGTAGGGCACGGCCCCGCTCCACCGTGTCCCCGGCAGTGGGCAGCCAGGTGAGCGTGCCGGCCGCCTTGGACTCGACCGGTTGGGTCGGACCGTAGCTGAGTGTTCCGTCCACGAAGGCGGTCTGCACGAGAGTCGTGCGGGTGATCTCGGCCGTGACCGCCGGTGCCGACGGCGAGCCGACCGCGGCCGCCGACGAGGGGCGCTGCGCGATCTGTACGGTCACCACACCGGCGGTGAGGGCCAACGCGGCCACCACCGCGCCGATGACGAGGCCAGTGCGCATCGTCATCCGCCGACCGTGCCCCCGCTGGCGGCGGGCCCGACCTGCTGCTGGCAGGTCCGCAGGGCCGACGCCAGGCTCGGGTCGTCCTTGAGCCGCACGGCCAACTGGTCGCTGACGCGCGGGTCGCCGGTCACCGGGTCGGGGTCGGGATATTCGGGCACGCCGTGTCCCCGCAGGCACTCGGCGAGCCGGCGCTGGGCCTCGACCGCCTGCTGATCGGGCCTTGTGGCGTCGACGGCCGCCGGCAGGTACGGACGGCACCTCTCCCCGGCGGTGGCGAGTACGTTGAGGTTTGTGCGTTGCTTGTCGATCTGCGGCATGTCCTCGGCGGTCGGCTGGTCGAGCAGCGTGACACCGTTGCTCAGCAGGCAGTCGCGATACCGCTTGATCTCGCTGCCGCGGTCGGCGCTGCCCGGGGTGGCTGAGGGCGAGACCGCTGAGACGGACGCCACGTGCGGTGGTTCGCCCCCACCCGCGCAGCCGGACAACAAGGCCACGGCCGCCAGTACAACCGCGGCCACCGGGCCAATCAGCGAAACACGCCAACCCGCGGCTGGCTTTCCCGTATACGTCACGACAGGGATTGAATTCGGTCGGCCATAAACTCACGGTTAGCGATGACGCTTACACGGTTTTTATGCGTGTTCGTTCACCCTCGCAGGAGGGCTGCGGACCGGTCGGGAAGGGAGCGTCGATGCGGGTACTGGTCGCCGAGGACGAGGGATTGCTGGCGGACGCCATCGCCGAGGGTCTGCGCCGGGAGGCGATCGCGGTCGACGTCGTCTACGACGGCGCCGAAGCCCTGGAACGATTGGGTGTCAACGACTATGACGTCCTGGTGCTCGACCGGGACCTACCGATCGTGCACGGCGATGACGTGTGCCGCAGCCTCGTCGGGTCGGACGCGGCCACCCGGGTGCTGATGCTCACCGCGGCCGGCGAGGTCAGTGACCGGGTCGCCGGCCTGTCCCTCGGCGCCGACGACTACCTGCCGAAACCGTTCGCGTTCCCGGAATTCGTCGCCCGGGTACGCGCCCTGGCCCGACGGGCGCGGCCCGCCGCGCCCCCGGTGCTGCGCCGGGCGGGTGTCGAAATGGACCCGGCGCGCCGGCAGGTGACCCGGGACGGTCGCTTCGTCTCCTTATCCCGCAAGGAGTTCGGGGTGCTTCAGGAACTTCTTCTCGCCGACGGGACGGTGGTGAGCGCCGAGCAGCTCCTGGAGAAGGTCTGGGACGAGAACATCGATCCGCTCACCAACGTCGTCCGGGTGACCGTCATGACACTGCGACGCAAACTCGGCGAGCCGCCACTGGTGGAGACCGTCACCGGAGCGGGGTACCGGCTGCCATGACCAGGCTGTCCGTCCGCGCGCGGTTGGCCCTGCTCTTCGGCTGCCTGGGACTGGTCGTGGGCGGGTTGACTCTGCTCGTCGCCTGCCTGGTGGCCGACCAGGCCATCGCGCAGCAGCCGATCGACGTCTCCGTCGCGGTACAGGCGACGGCGAGTTCCGAAGAGCAGGCCGCGCAGTCCAAGGCCCGCCAAGTGCTCGCGGAGCAGACCATCCGGGAACGGCTGCGCTCGCAGACCCTGGCTCCGCTGGTGGGTCGCGGGTTGATCATCGTGGCCGGGCTGACCGCCGCCGGCCTGGTCGCAGGCTGGTTCGTCGCTGGTGCGATGCTGCGTCCGTTGCGTCAGATCACCGCCACCGCCCGCCGTGTCGTGGATCGCAACCTGCACGAACGGGTCGCCTTGGCCGGAGCCCGGGACGAGTGGTGGGAATTGGGTTCCGCGATCAACGCCATGCTGTCCCGCCTCGACGCAACCTTCGCAGCGCAACGGCAGTTCGTCGGCAACGCCTCGCACGAGCTCAAGACACCGTTGGCGATCAATCAGACCCTGCTCGAGGTGGCGATGGGCCGACCCGATGCCCCGCCCGAACTGATCCGCCTCGGCGAGACCCTGCTGGAGGTCAATGCCCGCCACGAGCGGCTGGTGGACGGACTGCTGGCCCTGGCCCGGGCCGAGCACGGCATCGCGGACCCGCGGCCGGTTGACCTCGCCGAGGTCGTCGACGGCGTGCTGACCCTCGTGCGGCCGGAGGCCAATCGGCTGCGACTGCAGGTCACCGCCGAGGCACGCCCGGTTGTCGTCAACGGCGACCGCATCCTGCTCGACCGACTCGTGCAGAACCTGCTGCAGAACGCCATCCGACACAACGTCACCGACGGCTGGTTGCGGGTCGCGGCCGGCCCGGTCGACGGCGACGCCCGGCTCGCCGTGGTCAACAGCGGCCCGGTCATCACCCCGGCGAGCGTGCCCGAGCTGTTCGAGCCGTTCCAGCGTGCGGCGAACCGCGTGCATTCGGCTCGGGGCACCGGCCTGGGACTGTCGATTGTGCGATCGGTCGCGCAGGCGCATGGTGGCACGGTGAACGCGGTCGCCCGCGACGAAGGCGGCCTCGAGGTGGCGGTGACGATCCCCCGCGGCAGCCAGTGATCAGTTAATACCACTTAACAGATCCGTCATAATAAGTCAAGAAACGAAACCTCGTGACTACCCCCGCCCTCCGGCCGGTCGAATGATGAACCATGTCCAACCGGACAATTTTGGAGGGAGAGGACAATGAGTATTAAGCGAGCGTTCATCGCGCTGGCTACGGTCGCAGCCTGCGTCGGCGTCGGACTGGGGGTGGCAGCCCCGGCCAACGCGGCCACCGGCAAGAACGGGGTGCTGGAGTCGGGCGAGTTCGGCCTCTACTACCTGCAGAACCAGAGCGGCTACGTGTTCGACCTGTACGTCTCTGACTCGAACTTCGCCAACGACGTGTTCCCTGGAACCAGCATCGCGGCCAACGACAACACCGAGTCCTACAGGAACCGGGACACCTTCTGGTGGCACGTGTTCACCAACGCGAACTACACCGGTTCACACGGCTGTCTGCCCGCGGGCTACAGCGGAAACGCGTCAGCGACGTTCAAGAACACGATCTCGTCGGCATACTACTCGTCGAGCTCCTGCTGATCGTTCGGTCCATGGTGATCGTCGTTCCGTTCACCGATATTGAACGGAACGACGATCACAGCGATCGTACCGCCGCCACCGGCACACCACAGCCGCCCGATCCCCGCCATCATTCCGGAGACGAATCATGGCCTTGAATCACCGGTACGCCGGAGCCGGCACCGTGCTTGCCGTGGTCCTGGTACTCGCCGGCTGCTCAGCCTCGACAGCCGGCACCGCACCAACCGAGCCGGTCATCGGCATGGTGCCACGGTTGCTGGAGAGTGCTGCGCTGCGGTTGCCGGTGGAGGACTATCTACCCACCCGGGAACAGAACGACCGCCTCGCCGAGGCCAACCTGGTACTGATCCAGCGGTGCATGGCCCGGTTCGGCATCGCCTACGACGTCAAGCAGGTACCCGCGCGCGACTACGGCCCGATCAGTCTGACCGACCGGCGGTACGGAATCACGGACGCCGAACTGGCCAGGACCGCCGGGTACGGGCTCGGCCCGCGAGACCCGGCGCGGCAGCTTGCACCGGACAAGCCGAACATCGGCGCCGACGGCGAGACCGTGCTGTCTGGCCAGGGACGGTCGGTGGTTAACGGGCTGGCCGTACCGGCGGGCGGGTGCATCGCTGAGACTGACCGGACACTCAACCAGTCCGTACCGGCAACAGCCGACCTGCGCAAGGGTAACATCGCGCAGCTTCGCTCCTTCGAGGAGTCCGAAGCAGACAGCCGGGTCAGAGCCGTTTTCGCCGCCTGGTCGGCCTGCATGAGCGAGTCGGGGTACCACTATACTGATCCGCTCGCCGCCGCCGGAGATCCCGCCTTCACGGCGCCGCCGAGCCCAGCCCAGCTCTCTGCCGCACTCGCGGACATCACCTGCAAGGCCCGAACGAACGTGGTCGGCGTGTGGTTTACCGTCGATTCAGCATATCAACGACGCGCCATCGACGCGGATCACAGCGGTTTCACTGGTACCCGCGCCGCGATCGCCGCCCGCGACCGAACCGCCGCGGCGGTCAGTCCATGAAGGAGAGGCCCCGGGGCACTGCGCTCCGGGGCCTCTCCTTGCGTCCGGTAACCGATCGCACCGTGAATTGACAGCCGGTCAGCTTCTGGGCCAGTCAATCTGCAGGCCAAGCCGAACCAGTTCCGCGGTGTTGGCGGCGCCTGTTTTCGCTCGCACCCGTCGCATGTATGTGTCCACCGTCGAAACGGCGATGCCGAGTCGTCTGCCGATTTGCGAGTAGGTAAATCCGCGGGCGAAGTGCGCGAGTACATCGCTCTCCCGAGATGACAGTAGTGCGATCTCTGTCAAAGTTCCTCCCCTGAGGCTCCTCGATCCGTGCGGCTGGACCGTCCGCCCTTGCCAGCTTTCGAATGTCGGCGTTCTGACACGACGCGCATCAGGACTGGGGCCGTCTTCGCTGTTACGAATTAGAAACTAGGCATCATCCCAGCGGGGATCGGACTAAGAGCGACCGGCAATAGGGGACGCAGCATCGCGGGGCCGGGGCACGCACCTCGCGTCGTTGTCGTCGGTCGACACCCACAACCAGGGTGACTCCCTCCGCCGCCTCGCGATCTACGCGCCCCAGCCCCGCTCCTTGATCCACGCCCCTATTGCCGGGCGCTCTAAGTAGAAAATAAGTATACGGACTCTTCGATCTAGGTAAAAACCTACCGCAGTCAAGGGTCCGGAAAGAATACATTGACAGGCTCGAGCGTAACTACTCAACAGGAGCCAAGAGTATCGATCATCGGTATCCGACGTGTCAGAATTCAGACTATAGGCGGCCCCTAACTTCCAATCTGATCATTACTTCAAACATTCCGATCCAGATGACCATGCCACTGATCTGGGGTTTCGTCGGAGGCCCCTGCTGAACAACTAGCGCTGCGGCAACGCCACGTTATGGAACGGGTTCATCGGCGGGACAGGTCTGTCCGACCTGCCCCGGCCATCCGCAGCACCGTCAGCGCGGTCACCACCAACACGGGCACCAACCCGAACGAGATGACCGCCAACCCCCGACGTGACACCCGCCGAAACCCCCGACGTGACACCCGCCGAAACACCCGACGAGACACCCGCAGGAAACGAGCAGCAGAAAGCCGGCCACGCATGAATAAACTCCAAAGATACGATGGCGAGAACCTGCACGGCCCCACGCTCGACAGGCAGCACCGGACAACAGCACAACCCGAAAAGAAGACGCGGGTGACCTGCACGCCCGAATGAACGCGCAGCAAACAGCACCAACACAAGCGGAACACCGAAGACGCGTCACCATGGGCACTGCGATGCGCCCATGGTTAAGATCAGAAGACGGCCGGGGCGCTACCCGGACAAGAGAGCAGCGCCCATGTCCGGTACAGGTAGATTCACGCTGCGCAGCATGGCACACCGAGCGTCGTGGAGTCGAGCTTTTCCGCATCAGGCACAACCATCATCCACATGCGGACTCCGATGACACCACCGCACGCCGAAGGTTCCGTGCGGGCGGGATCGGCACGAAACCCGCCCGGACGGCCGTGTGCCCCAACGGCCGCGCACCCGGACCGGCCGTTGGGGTCGGCCGTCGCCGATTCACCTTGAGAAAAGTCTACTGTCAATCAATCAATACACAACAAGTTGCCGAGACTGAAACGAAGCTTGGCCGGCGAAAGTCGCCAGCCCAAAAGTTGGCACCAACGCCGAGATAAGACACCGTTGCCGCGGTTGACGGCCACCCAGTGTGGCAGAGTGCAGCTGGATTCGCATCGCTCCGACCCGTGCCATCCGCGGGCGCCGGCGCGAGCCGCTCGGAGAACCCGGCCATACGATGAGGTGAAGACCCGCCGTGAGCAAGCACCGCCGGGACCCGATAAGGGTCTGGCTGAATCGGCGGCATGCCGTCGCTGTTACCGCACTCGACCCGCAAAGTCAAGATCGATCGGTACCGCGGCGGGCACAGGTATTCACAATGCCGGTGGTCGCGGTCGCAACGCTTCTTCTCATCAACGGCTCCGCAGCCACATCGCAGGCGAATTCCAACGCAGGCCCACCCCCCGGGCCGGCACGACCGCCGGCCGACGGCGGGAGTTTCCCGATGCCGAGGCTTGCCGCCTCGGGCGGTTCCGGCACCTCGGGTGGCGATGGCCCCACGCCGAGCACGCAGAGCCTGGCCGTGGCGGCAGCCACCGGAACCGGTGTGGTCGTGACACTCGGTACTGGCGACAAGGGGATACCGGACCGGGTCCTCGCGGCATATCAGAAGGCGGCGCAGCGGACCGCGCGCGAGCGGCCCGGCTGCCAACTGGCCTGGCCGCTGCTGGCCGGGATCGGCAAGGTCGAATCCGGCCACGCCGCCGGCCGTTCCATCAGCGCCGACGGCACGATCACACCGTCGATCATCGGACTGCCCCTCGACGGCAACGACGGACGCGCCCTGATCCTGGACACCGACGGTGGTAACTGGGACGGTGACACGTTCTTCGACCGTGCCGTCGGACCCATGCAGTTCATCCCCTCGACCTGGCAGGGATCGGGCCGCGACGGAAACGACGACGGCCAGCGCAACCCGAACAACATCGATGACGCGGCCCTCGCCACCGCGGGCTATCTGTGTGCGTACAACCGCAACCTGACCGACCCGACGCAGCTGTGGGCGGCGGTATTCGCGTACAACCCGTCGGACGACTACGTCCGGGCGGTCCTGGCCTGGACGACCGGTTACAGCGACAGCGGAGTGATCGCGCTGCCTACATCAGCCACGGCTGGCACACCCGCGCCGGGCGGTGGGCCTACACCCGTACCGACCATCACGGTCACCTCACAACCACAAGCGGCCGGAACGCCGATGCCGACGCCGTCGACGGCCTGCCCTGTGATCACCGTCGGGACCGCCACGCTGACCGCGACGCCGACCAACCTCGACGACGGCGTTCCCGGTTACGAAGCCCTCGACATCGCCGGAGTCCTCACCGCGACGACCACCACCCCGGTCACAGCTCCGGTCACCGCCGCCGTCAACGCGACGCTGTCCGACAGCCACGGATGGACGATCACGAGTGTCCGTACGGTCGTCACCGCCGACGCCCCCGGCGCGGTCACCCCGCGACAACTCGCCCGCTTCGACGGAACAGCCATCGGCGAGGCCGGTGCGGACGGCGCCCTCACCGTCACGCTCACTCCGGAGCTGGACGCCGCCGGCTGCGCGGCCGCGCCGCCCACCACCTTCGATGTCGGCGGTCTGAACGCCGCAGACTTCGCCGGCTGGGCCACCACCCCGGCGCGACTGCACGCCCGCCTCGCCGACTACGCCCAGTTGGGCCAGGTCGAACCGGCCACCGCCGACGCGCTTGGCGCCCTGATCCCCGCCAGCGTCACCGGCCCCGGAGCGCTGACGCCCTTCCTCGACCGGCTCGGGAGCGCCACGCCTGCCCAGGTCCACGATGAAGCGCGGACCCGACTGACAAGCATTGCCCAACGCCTGAACAGTCAGCAGACACAGGGCACGCCGCCACCTGCGCCAACGGCCGCGCCTGCGCCAACGGCCACGACCACTCCGGCGGGCACACCCGCTCCGACCGCGACGCCTGTTCCGGCGCCATCTCCGACGCCCACGCCGGCACCGGCGAGCACTACCCCAGCGCCGCCCGCACCGGCCCCGACCCCGGCGTCCGCCGCCACCGCGGCTGGGGCCGCCAGCGCTGCGCCGGCGCCATCCCCCACGCCGACGCCCGCTCCGGCTCAGACACAGACACAGACAACTCCAGCGAGCCCGGCAACCTCGCCGCCGGCGTAAGCCGATCAGAGATCGTTTACCAACGGGAAATCAACAGAAAAGCTACAGATAAACTCCTAAGGTAAAAGTGACGCAAACGGTATGGACTGGGCGGAATCCACCCAGCTATGGTTCGTGGCGCTGGGTGGGGATCGCAGCGACGGGGCGTCGTACTTCCCGTCCATGGCCACGGAGGGGTCTTGACCCAGTCACCACCTGCCGGCACATCCATGCCACGCCACCGCCGGGTAACACAATCGCTGCCAGCGCGGTTGCACTGGTATTCCGCCGTTGCCGTGCTCACCGGTACCGCGGCCGTGCTCAGCATCATCACCAGCTGCCAGCCGACCGAGCTCACCGGCCAGCCGGTACCCATCACCACGACGGCTGCGCAGGCCCCGGCTGCACCCGGTGATCCGCGACCCGCGCCTGCGAGCACCCAGCCCGCATCGTCATCCGCGCCGACATCGGCGACCACGGCAACCCAGATGTCACCGGCGCCCACGACCCGATCCGGTACCCCGACCGCGAAGCCGGGAGGGAGCGCGGCTGCCACGCGACCGGCAACGCAGTCACCGGGGCAGGCGACGACACCGGTGACTCCCGGCCGGATCAGGCCCGGCGTCACCTACACCGGCGATGGCACGTTCTACACACTCGGCGCCGGCACGGGGAACTGCCTCTATGAGGGCGCCGGCCTGGAGGCATCCCACGCGTATGCGGCTCTCAACGAGGCCGACTACGAAAACGCGCGGATGTGCGGCGGCTACATCCGCGCCACCGGCCCCCGCGGCACCGTCGTGGTGAAAATCGTCGACCGCTGCCCCGAGTGCAAGCCGGGTGACATCGACTTCAGCCCGGAGGCGTTCGCCGCCATCGCCGACCCGGTGGCCGGGCGGGTCACGATCTCATGGCAGCTGATCAGCCCGACGAACATCGGCAATCTGCAGTACCGGATCAAGGAAGGATCATCCGCCTACTGGCTGGCCATCCAACCGCGCAACCACCGCAACCCGGTGGTCTCGCTCGAGATCAGTGTCAATGGGACCTGGCAGAGACTGCCGCGCGAACAGTACAACTACTTCCTCGCGCCGAACGGCCTGGGTGCGGGCCCGTTCACCGTCCGGGTGACCGACATCTACGGTCAGCAGATCGTCAACTCCGGCATCACGCTCAGCCCGACGACGGTTCAATCGACCGAGTCGCAGTTCGCCCAGCGCTGACGAGGACCAGCGCTGACGAGGACGACCAGCGATATGCCAACGGGCGCGGACGAGCATCCGCGCGCCGCCGGCAGGATCGGCACAGGCATCAAGCCAGAGCGAGACCGAGCAGCTCGCGGACCTCATCGTCGGTCGTCTGGGCGAAGTCGGCGTAGTACTGACCGACAGCGAAGAAGGTCGACGGCGTGCTGAGACAGACGACCCCGTCCGCGATGAGCCGCATCTGCTGGCAGGCACGCTCGGAGGCGACCGGAACAGCCACGATCACTCGGGCCGGCCTGTGCCGGCGGACCGCGTCGATCGCGGCGCGCATCGTGGCCCCGGTGGCCATACCGTCATCGACCAGCAGGACGACACGACCAGTGACGTCGAGGGGCGCCCGGTCGTCGCGGTAGGCATGTTCCCGCCGGTCAAGCTCACGGCGCTCGGCGTCCACCACCCGGTCGATCATCTCCTCGCCGATACCGAGACCGCGAATCACCTGGTCGTTGCGTACCAGCGTCCCACCGGTTGCCAGTGCCCCCATCGCAAGCTCGGCATGACCGGGCGCACCGAGCTTGCGGACGAGGAAGACGTCCATGGGCGCCCGCAACCGCTGGGCGACCTCGAAGGCGACCGGCACTCCCCCCCGGGGCAGTGCGAGGACGATGACATCACCGCGGTCGGTGTGGCCGGCCAGGGACTCGGCCAGAGCCCGGCCGGCCGACCGTCGGTCAACGAACAATTCGGGCACCGTCACCCCCTGCCGTCACCGTTACCGCTGCCGGTACTGCGATCGCGACCGCGACCGCGACCACTAGCGGCCTGACCACCGGTGGCGGCAGCCTCCTCGGGGACACGCGGACGCACCTCAGCATCGGGACCGGGGTAGGTGAAGGTGACGTGCTCCGAGTCAGACCAACTGACCAGGAACGGCGGATCACCGGACGGGGATCGCACTTCGATGATCTCGCCGAACCTGTCCGGCCGACCCAGCGTCCGCCCGTGAATGACCAGCGTGTCACCCGGGTGTGCCCGGACCAGCCGACGCGATGCGGTGGTGGCGCTGTCACCGCCGTAAGCGCCTGCGCCCACCCCAGCGACCGGGGTCCGGCGATGGCGGGCGATGACCTCCTGGGCGAGCGGCCGGATCAGATCCTCGATCCGCCGCGCGTCCCGAATCAGGAGATCGTCGACGGACAGAACGCCGACGATCTGGTCGCCGTCAAGGACCGGCAGCCGGCGCAGAGCATGGTCTCGGAACACCTCGTACGCACGCGCCAGTTCCACACCCACCGACAAGGTGAGGACGTCGGTCGTCATCACCTGCCCGACAGAGGTCTCCACCGGGATGTCACGGGCGAGACCGCGCAACACGATATCCCGATCAGTCACAATTCCGACCAGACGCTCATGGTCCGTGACGAGAAGGGCACCCACCCCGTGGCGGTCCATCTCCTGCGCCGCGTCCCGAATCGTCCTGGTCCGCTCCACCGTTACCGGCGGTGCGCTGACGACGCTGAGTACGTCCGTCATCGACGCTCACCTCCCGGGTCTGGACCCCTGGTCAGCGTCCCGAACGTCACGACTCGAGACCTCCGACGACCAGCCCGTCATGTTGTGGGTGAAATATGGTCTAAATATGATTGAAGATCGCTATATTGGTCGATACCGAATAAGCCCGACCAACGGGTACGGCCCGGGTTTCTCCGGACGCGAAGGAAGCCACCACCAGCGTGCGACCGTCGGCGCCGTCCTGTCCTTCCCATCCCCCTCGACCATGCTCGGCACACCTCGAAGGGCGACCTTTTCATGCGCCCCTACCCGGACATCGCTTACGGGGCACAAGATTTTAACCACTATGAGCGACCGGCAATAGGGGTGTGGATGAAGGAGCGGGGCTGGGGTGCGTGCCCCGGCCCCGCGACGCCGCGTCCCCTACTTGCCGGTCGCTCTATGGGTCAGGTGATTCAAAGTGTCGTTTCCGTGGAAGGTGGGAGGAGTCAACACGACCCACGTGACCAACCTCCGGTCGCCTCAACAAGGAGGACGAATCGTGAAGGGAGGACGCATCGTGACCATGGTCGTGGTGTACGGCGACGGTCTGGTACGGAGCGCACTCGCGCCGACGCCGCTCGACCCGACACCGCTCGACCCGACGCCGGGACCAGAACCGACACCCGGGCCGGACGTCCCGAAGCCTGGCCCCTGGCCGGACACGCCCATACCGGGGCCCGACATCCCCGATCCCGGCCCAGCACCCGACATACCGGGACGCGAGCCAGGACCGGACGTTCCCGGCCCCCTACCAGGATCTGATCTGCCTCCACCGGTCCCCGATCCCCGGTCGCCGTGCGGCCTCGGTACGGCCCCCGGCACGACCATCGACATGAATCCATCTCCGGACGACCCGGCGATCGGCGGCAGGTTGATCAGAATCAGTCGATAAGAGCGCCCGGCAACAGGGGCGTGGACCGGTCGGCAGCGAAGAGGAGTTGACCAAGCCTATGCAGCGCGGAAGCACCAAACACGGTCCGATCAGGGACGACAACCTTGCCCACGAGGTGGACGGGATCGTCCGGGCACGCCGGGAGACTCGCACCGAGGAGTGGCGCTCCGCAGAACCTCCGGGAGAGGACCAGCCTCAGGTGGCCCTCATGCCGGACACCTCAGGCGCCGATCGCACCGCCGGCGCAAACACGGCCGCGGATGCCCGAGCCGAGCTCGCGCGGTGGTTCGATCGGCACGACTTCCCCGCTCGCGCGGCTCAGCTCATGCACAGCCTGCGCAGCCGCAACGCCCCGGACCAGCTGGTCAATTCGCTCCTCACCTTGCCCAAACGGCAGCGGTACAACTCGGTTGGCGATCTCTGGCGGGCGCTACACGGAGGCGAGGACGTCGAAACCGTCCGCTTCTGATCAACCCACCCCCGGTCGGCCCGCTGGCAACGAGCCTTCCTGGCAACGAGCCTTCCTGGCGACAAGCCTCAACGGACGCCCGAGCCGGCCGGGGACCTGCCCGACAGCCGCGACAGGTAGCGGTGGCAGGCCGCCGCGCGCTCGGCGTCCTGCTTCATGATATCGCGGAAGAATCCGGCGATATCCCGCTGGTCGTCGTTCTCCGCGTCCCGGGCAAATCGTTCATATTCGTGGCAACCCCGCAGGGCGTGGTACTGCACGGAAATCAAATCATAGGCAACGTCGCTGAATTCCGTTCCGCCGCTCGTCATCGTCAGCCCTCTCCTTCGATCCGGCGCCGGCCGGTCCATGGCCCGCCCTGTCTTCATCGACAGCCCCCGGCGAAGTAAACCCGCGCCCGGCATCGAATGCCGGTCATGCACAGCTCTCCGCCGAAGACAGAAGGCGCCGGAGTCACTACCTACGGCACCCGGTGGAGGGTAACCGGGCGGGCGCGCATCAGGAAGAGAAGACTGTCATCATGACCACCCTCTGCGGCATCGAGCTTGAGCATCCGCTCATGAACGCCGCCGGTACCTGCAAGAGCCTCGACGAGGTCGAAACACTGGCCCGATCCGCGGTGGCGGCGGTCGTCGTCGGTTCCATCACCCAACAGGCCCGCACCGGCAACGGTGGTAATGTCTACCATACCGGGGATTTCTTCTCGCTCAATGCGCTCGGCCTACCGAACCCGGGGCTTGAATATTATCGTGAGCACCTGCCGAAAATGGTGTCGTTCGCGCACGACGCCGGCAAGCCGCTGATCGTCAGCATCGCGGGATTCAGCGCACCGGAATACGCCCGCGCGGCGCATGATGTGGCGTTGACCGGCGCCGATATCATCGAACTCAACCTGGCCTGCCCGAACGTGTGGGACGGCGGCACGCAGAAACGCATCGCCTGCTTTGACAGCGGTCAGACCAGATCCATCTGCATCCAGGTCGGCCAGGCACTCGAAGCCCTCGTCGGCACGCGTCCAGGCAAGCATCGGCCAGTGCCCTTCGGCATCAAGATTTCGCCGTTCTCGGACCCGGCCGGCCTGGCCGAACTCGCCGATCTCGTCGGGACGCTGTCCCGCGAGCCGTCCGGGCCGCGGTTCGTCTGCGCGGTCAACACCTTTCCCAACGCCCTCGCTCTGACCCAGGCGAACCGTCCGGTCATCGATGTCGAGTTGGCCGGGCTTGGTGGACCCGCACTCATGCCCGTGGCGCTGGGCCAGGTACGGCAGCTGCGGGGTCTGTTGCCCGAGGCGGTCGAGCTGATCGGAGTGGGCGGGGTGACCGATGGACGCGACGTCGTCGACTTCCTGCACGCCGGCGCGGACGCGGTTCAGGCCGCCACCGCGTTCTGGAACCGCCAGGGCGACGCAGGGGTGTTCGGTGACATCCTCGCCGATTACACCGACCAGCTCGCTGACCCAGCAGATCGCTGACCCAGCAGCGTGACGTGAACAGGCCGTCGGGACGAACGAAGAGCGCCCGGCAACAGGGCCGTGGATAAAGGAGCAGGGCCGGGGTGCGTAGATCGCGAGACCGCACTCCTCGCTACGGTGTCGCTGTGGTGACAACACAGACAGAACAACGGCAGGCCGGTCGTGTTCTATGGCCGGCGTTCTGCGTTCTGTTTGCGGTGGCGGCGCTCCTGGGTGTGTGGGGTCTGGCGCAGCTGAGCAGACCCGCCGACCAGTGCCCGCCACCGGCTTCAGCGCCGTGCGGCTATACCGCCGCGGATGTCGTCTACTTCGACGCACAGCTGTTCCTGTTGGGTGCCGAACCCCTGCAGAACGGCGGCCCCTTCCCGCTGCCGTTGGAGTTCGCCCGTTTCCTGGCTCCGCTCGCGACCGCGTACGGCGTGGCTGTATCCGTGTGGAACCTGCTCACCGACCGGCGTCACCGGCGGACGGCCCGCCGGGCCCGGGACCACGCGGTCGTCATCGGCGACGACCTGTTCGCGATGACACTCGTCCACCGCCTTCGGGCCGAAGGCGTCCAAGTGGTCGTCATCAGCGCCGAACCCGACCTGGCCCGCGCCGAGGGGCTCGCCCAGAGCACGGCGCTCGTCGTCATCGGCGACGCGTGGGACCAGGCCGTGCTGCGTGCCGCGGGCGTGCCCCGAGCGGCCACCGTGTACGCCTGTCTGCCGGACAGCGCAGCCACCGCCGCGGCGGTGGCTGCCGTGGGCGCGCTCGCCGAGCAGGAACCCGACCGGGACGAGCCACTCGCGTGCTATGCACGGCTTGCCGACGGTGAACTGGCGCTCGCGCTGAAGGCACGCCGGGTGGGGCTGTCATCGGCATCGACGTTCCGGCTGGATTTCTTCACACCGGAAGAGCTGGCCGCGCGCACGCTCGCCGCCCGCATCCTGGAGCCCCATCTTGGTTCCGACGATCCGGTGCCGTCGATCGCGGTCGTCGGCCTGGGCCCGTTCGGTCGCGCGTTCGTCGTGGAACTGGCCAGGCTGTGGCGGGTCCGTGCCGGCGGTCCGCCGCTCCCGCTGGTTCTCATCGACACGAACGCCTCGTCCCAGCTCAGTGAGATTCGACAGCGCTACCGGCCGGTCGACGCGCACTGTGCGCCCCGGGCGAGGGACGAGCCCGCGCAGAGCGTCGATCTCGCGACGATTCCATGGGAAATTCCCATACCGGTTACAGTAGGTACTCCGGCAATACCAGATATACGGCACCTGGTTCTCTGCGACCAGGACGAGGATGCCGCGCTGCGCAGAGGGCTGAACATGGTCCGCGGTGCCGCGGGCACCGGGCAGACCGTGACGGTCTGTGTCGGGCAACGAACCGCTCTCGGCGACCTGCTCAATCCCCATCTACTCGATCCCGGGCCGGGGGAGGTGCGGATGTTCGCAGTCATGAGCGAGGCTGCGGAACCGAGCGAGCTGCACAATGACACGCTGACGGCCCTGGCCCGCGCCATTCACGGCCAGTACCTGGTCGATGAACAGGAAAAAGGCGCCACAGTCGGCGACACCGACTCGATGCAGCCGTGGGAGACCCTACGCGCGGACCTGCGGGCGGCAAACCAAAGCCAGGCCGAAGGAATCGGTACCAAACTCAACGCGGTCAACGCGGTCGTCATCCCGATGACCCTCCCGACAACCGATTTCGCCTTCACCGCCGCCGAGACGGACATGCTCGCCCGGTTCGAACACGAGCGCTGGTGTGCGGAGCGACGACGTGGGGGATGGACCTTCGCCCCGGTTCGTGATGACAGCCGCAAACAGCACAACCTGCTGCGCGACTGGACCGACCTGTCACCCGACCAGCGTGCCAAGGCGACCGCGACCGTCCACCGTCTGCCGAGTCTGCTGGCCGACCACGGCCTGCAGATTCTGCGCCTGCACTGACAGCCGGGCCCATCGCGGGCCCATCGCGGGCACTCAGTGGACAGGTCGTGGCTGGAGATTGACCGACACGCCCGGCGGAGGGACCGTAGGTGAATGGCAAACGTAGGTGAGCCGGTACGCATCGTGGAAGACGAACCGATCAGCTGGCCGGACGAAGAACCGCTCGCGGTTCCCGCGCCGGCCGGACCCGAAGCCGAGCCCGAACCCGTACCGGCAGGCACATGAGCGTCATCGGGTGGCGCCAGTGGGCGGTGGATGCCCACGGCCGGCTCCGGCCGGCCTGGACGCCATGGTCGCCGTTCCCGTCCGACCTGCTGCTGTGGCGCCCTGACGGCATTACCAGGGCACTGTGCCTGCGGGCACAGCGTGACGACCTCAGCAGCCCGATGTTGCAGGTCCCCAGGGCGCCACACCCGAGGATGCCCAGCGAGACCTGTGTCTGCGGGCTGTACGCGTGGCTCTCAGCGCGGGAACTGGCCGACGCCGACGCCCCGACATGGACATCACGACCCATTGTCGTGGGCGCGGCCCGGCTCGGTGGACGGCTCATCGTCACCGAACGCGGATACCGCGCACAGCTGGGATACCCGGTGGCCGTGCTCGACCCCCAGGGCGTCGTGTCGCCGGCCTACGCGGTGGCGCGGTACTTCACCTGGGATGCGCTCGTCGCCGAATGGGATCAGCACGACGACGTCGACCAATATCAAGACCAGTGTCGAGACCGGTATCCGCCGAACCGGCCCTAACCGGTGAAGCCGGCGCTCCGTGCGGCGACGAACGCCCGGTCGGTCACCGGTCCCCAGACGCCGTCGACACCGACGCCGAGAGCTGCCTGGATCGCCCGCACTGTCGCGATGTACGCAGCCTGCGAGCGCGGGCCCCAGATGCCGTCCACGGTCGTGCCGACCGCAGCCTGCTCCGCGCGGGTGTGGCGGTTCGCCCGGACAGCCTGGATGGCGGCGTCGGTCACCCGCCCCCAGATGCCGTCCGCGGCCACATGTACGGCCCGCTGCAGGGCCTGCACCCGTGCCCGCGATCGTCCGCTCGCCTCCGTTGCGGTGCCCCCGCCCCCACCACCGGTGCCGGCGACAGGGATGACGGCGGCGACGGGTTGCGACCCTCTCACGATCTCCGTCGCTCTGGCGATGATCCGTTCCGCGGACGCCGCGCGCAGCGTCCCCGGGCAGCCGAAATGGCCACCCCAGGCGGCACCCCCGTCCGAATGCAGGATCAGCCCCGAGCTGCCCGGGGTGTGGGTGACGGCCAGCGCCCAGCCGAAGGTCTGCGCTCCGTCCGCGTATGCCTGCGCGACGGTCTCGATCTGCAAGTCGGTCAGCGGCTCGGTGTCGAAACCCTCGGTCTCGATCGAGTCGTACTCGGCATTGCCGGCAACCTGCGCCCACGCCCGGACATCCGAGGGAACGTACTGCTCGCGTTGTCCCGCCTTGCCGGCCCACAGCGTGGACGACACCTGGGAGGCGGGGTTGTCGAACCAGCCGAACAGGCCTCCGTTGCCCTGCTGGACGTGCAGAACAAGACCGATCGGACGGATCGCGTCGCCGTCGGTGTTACGAACTGGCCGGAAGGTGAATCCCGGAACGATATGCGCCACCACAGCATCTTCCATGTTGCGCCCGACACCGTGGCAGGTGGATGTCAGCCTCCGGTTCCATCGCTGGCAACAACATCGCCAACACATGACACCACGCGACGTACTGTAATTACAGTAGCGCTATATGATGTCCGACTTCGGACCTCCACCCTCCATTTCTGACTCAAAGTAATATTTTACGTACGTTGTGCATTTGTTTCTGCGAAGGTGAACCGCGATCGCAATGCTGGTCACCGTCGCCCAACCGCACCACAACGAGGTCAGCCCGTGAGTGCGCTACTGCGAAGCCGCGCGGGCGGCGGCCTCCCGGTCGAGTTCCTCGATGGCCTGGCTGACCGCGATGATGCGCCGGGCGTTGTCCACGTGCAGGTTTTCGATCATCCGGCCGTTCACGGTGGCGACACCGCGGCCAGCGGCCAACGCCTCCTCCCAGACCGCGACGATGTTCCTGGACTCCTCGGTCTGGACGTCGGTGGGCGCGAACGCCCGGTTGCAGGGCTCGACCTGCCCCGGGTGGATCAACGTCTTACCGTCGAAGCCCAGCTGCCGCCCCTGCAGGCACTCCGCCTCGAACCCAGCGAGGTCGCGGATGTCGTTGAAAACCCCGTCCAGGATGGCCACCCCGGCGGCACGGGCCGCGAGCAGGCACAGCCCGAGCCCGGGCAGCAGCGGCGCCCGGCCGGGGACGTGCTCGGCGTGCAGTTCGTTGGCCAGGTCGTTGGTGCCCATCACCAGAACGGCAAGCCGCTGCGAGGCTCGGGCGATCTCCTCGGCGTGCAGCATCGCGACCGGGGTCTCGACCATCGCCCAGATCCTGGTGTGGTCGGGCGCGCCCGCGGCCTGGAGGCTCTTCTCGACGGCATGCACGTCCTGGGCGCAGGAGATCTTCGGCACGACCACCGCGTCCGGACCGGCCGCCGCCGCGGCACGCAGATCGTCGGCGTGCCAACGCGTGTCCAGAGCGTTGACGCGGATGGTCACCTCGCGCCCGCCGTAGGCCCGTTCGGCGACCTTCGCGCAGGCCCGTTCCCGGGCGGCGTCCTTGGCGTCCGGGGCGACGGCGTCCTCCAGGTCGAGAATCAGCGCGTCCGCCGGGATGGCGCGCGCCTTCTCCAACGCCCGCTCGTTCGCCGCGGGCATGTACAGGACGGACCGACGCGGCCGGTAGGCGAGCGCCCCGGCGCCGGCCGATGTGCTCGGCGAGGTTCCTGGCGAGGTGCTCATCGGGCGTCCTGCCCGGCCGGGTCAACCAGGCCGGCGAAGCCATAGGCCACAGCCAGGTGCGGGTCACGCGCGGCCAGGGTCCGCGCGAGGTCCAGGACGACCTTGCACTGCTTGACCGAGGCGTCGTCCTGCATCTTGCCGTCCACCATGATTGCGCCAGTCCCGTCACCCATCGTATCGATCACATGTCGAGCCCAGGCGACATCTGCGGGCTCCGGGCTGAAGACCCGCTTCGCGATGTCGATCTGCACCGGATGCAGGCTCCATGCGCCGACGCAGCCGAGCAGGAACGCGTTGCGGAACTGGTCCTCGCAGGCCACGACGTCCTTTATGTCACCGAACGGCCCGTAGTACGGCAGGATCCCGTTGGCCGCGCAGGCGTCCACCATCCGGGCAAGGGTGTAATGCCACAGATCCTGCTGGTAGGTGGCGCGCGGCGCGTCCGGATCGGTCGCCGACGGGTCCTGGCGGACGAGGTATCCCGGATGCCCGCCGCCGACCCTGGTCGTCTTCATCCGCCGGTCCGCAGCGAGATCTGCCGGCCCGAGCGACAGGCCCTGCATCCGCGGGCTCGCCCCGGCGATCTCCTCGACGTTGGCGACGCCGCGCGCGGTCTCCAGGATCGCGTGGACGAGCAGCGGACGGGTGAGCCCCGCCTTCGCCTCGAGCTGGGCGAGCAGGCGGTCGACGTAGTGGATGTCTTCCGCGCCCTCGACTTTGGGCACCATGATGACATCCAGTTTGTGGCCGATCGCCGGGACGAGGGTCAGCAGGTCATCAAGACCCCACGGCGAGTCCAGGCTGTTCACCCGCGTCCACAGCTGGGTGTCACCGAACTCCGTGGCGGCGGCGAGTTTCGCCAGACCCTCACGGGCGGCGATCTTGGCGTCGGCCCGGACGCCGTCTTCAAGGTTGCCCAGCACCACATCGAGGCGGGGCAGGATGTCCGGGACCTTCGATGCCATCTTCGCATTACTCGGATCGAAGAAGTGGATCACACGGGAGAGCCGCTGCGGGAGCTCCCGCAGCGGCGCCGGCGCGCCCACCGCGAGCGGAGCGAAGAAGTCCTTCGGGTTGCGCATGGGAGAACTCCTGTCGGCTCGTCCAGCTATGTCATGGTACGTCCAGTTAACTGAAACCACGTACGGTTGGCGGATCCTCGTGCTGGTCGCGCGCCGGCCGCGGGGCAAGTATCGCGCCCGGGACCGCCGTGGGCATCCGATCGGCAGCTGATCAAGATCCGATCGGCCGGAAAAGAAGATGGCAGGTGGTCGGGTGCGGGCTACTGTCAGCTGGTGTCCCTCTCCCAGTCGGTGAGCTCGACCGCGGCCGGTGCCGAGCCGGGGGGCGGGGAACCATCCGATGCCGAGACGCCCGCGATCTCCATGCGGGCAGTGGTGAAGCGCTACGGCAACCTGACCGCGGTGAACGGTCTTGACCTTGACGTTCCCGCTGGGGTCTGTCTCGGCCTGCTCGGGCCGAACGGCGCTGGTAAGTCCACCACGATGCGGATGCTGACCGCCCAGTCGATCGCCGACAGCGGCCGGATCAGCGTCCTCGGCTACGACGTACCAGGCGCATCCAAGCAGGCCAGAGCACTGATGGGCGTGGTGCCACAGGAGGACAACCTCGACATCGAGCTCACCGTCCGCCAAAACCTCGCCGTGTTCGCCCGGCTGTACCGGGTACCCGCCCGGGAGCGCCGGGCCGCGGTCGATCGGGCGCTGGCCGTCGCGGAGCTGGTCGATCGCGCCGACACGGTGACCGCGAACCTCTCCGGCGGGATGCGGCGGCGGTTACTGGTCGCCCGGGCGCTGGTCCACCGTCCCCGGCTCGTCCTGCTCGACGAGCCCACGGTGGGACTCGACCCGCAGGTCCGCCAGGAACTGTGGAGCCTGATCGCCGGCTTACGCACGGGCGGGGTGACCGTACTGATGTCAACCCACTACATCGAAGAGGCGGAACGGCTCGCTGACGACGTCGCCATCATGTCGCACGGCCGGGTCATCGCGCGCGACGCGCCAGCCCGGCTCCTCGACGCGCACGCAGGGCGGACCGCGGCGGAGTACTACGGCCCGCCCGAGCACCTCGCCGAGATTGCGGCGCAGGCGGACGCGGCCGGTTTCACCACCCGGCGGACGGGGCCGTCCGTCTCGGTGCTCCGGGCCGAGAACATGCCCGCCGAACTGGATGAACGGCTCGGAGCCGGCGTCCGGCGCGCGGCGACCCTGGAGGACGTGTTCGTGGCCCTGACCGGGGAGCGGGTCGAATGAACGGGGCCAACGGGGCCAACGGGGCCAACGGAGCCAACGGGGCCAACGGGGCCAACGGGGCCAACGGGGCACAGTCGACGCGACTGCGGCGGATCGAACCGGCGGCGCTGGCCGGAGTCATCATCCATGACCTCACGCTGTTCCGGCGGTCCTGGCTGTCGACCACCTTCTCCGCTCTCGTGGAACCCACCATCTACCTGCTGGCCTTCGGATGGGGGTTCGGCTCGCTGGTGTCGGTCGTGGCCGGCTACCGGTACGTGGACTTCCTCGGCACCGGAATAGTGGCGACCGCGGTACTGTTCTCGTCAGCCTTCACCGGGATGTTCCAGACATTCATCCGACGGACCTATCAGAAGATCTACGGTGCTGTGCTGGCCGCGCCCGTCGACGTACCGGAGATCGTGTTCGGAGAAGCCCTGTGGATTGCCGCGCGAGCCGGCGTCTACGGGTGTGTTCCGCTGCTGGTGGCGCTCGCGTTCGGCCTCGATCCGGTTCCCGGCATGCTGATAGTCCCGCTGGTCGGCTTTCTCACCGGACTCGGCTTCGGCCTGTTCGGTATCTGGACCTCGGCGCTGGTGCCGTCCTTCGACAGTTTCAGTTACATCATCTCCGGCATCATGACGCCGCTCTTCCTGGTCGCCGGAACGTTCTTCCCGGTAGCCGGGCTGCCGTACTGGGGCCGCGTCCTCGCCCGGCTCAACCCGCTTTACCACTGTGTCGAGCTGGTGCGGGACGCGGCGTTCGGGTTCGCCCCGCTCGCCGACCTCGGGCACCTGGGCGCGCTGGTCGCCTTCGCCGGGCTGATGTGGCTGCTCGCCGTCCGCTACATGCGCCGCCGGCTCATCGACTGATCCAGCAATCGAGTGACCCTACCGGCGCCGGTCAGGCCGACACCCGCACATACGCATCTTCGCTCAGTTCGGCACTGCGCTGATGTCGTCGAGGGCGCCGGAGAACGAAACGTCGTGGCTGACGCACCAACCGGTCAGCCTGACGCCCGCCAGAGTGAGTTGTTCGACGACATGACCCTGAGGATGACCAGGGTCATGGTCGATCACCAGCGTCAGGGATGCGCCGGTGGCAAGCGCCCCGGCGAGCACGTACCCCTCCTCGACGGTCAGGTGCGCAACGGCCTCGCTGACCTCGTACCACCGACTGCCGCTCAGGTACGGCATGGGTGCCTCGAGCGCGGTTCCGACCAGCGCGGCCGCCACGTCCTCCACGTTGTTCACGGACACGTGGACGCGAGACCGCGCCAGGCCCTCGTGTGGTTTCACCAGGTCCGCGGGCCCCGCTGTCGCCTGCGCGGGCCTGGCGCCCGCTACCGGCGGTTTCCCGACGGGCTTGCGCCGCTTCGTCCGGGACGTCGCTGACGTCGCTGACGTCGGCTCAGCGGGCGCCACCGTCAGGGTCTGGCCGTCAATGTTCCCCGTCGGGAAGTAGCCGGCGAGGCGGAGCGCCCCGAGTGTCTTGCCGGGGGAGGCGCCGCATACCGCGACCGTGGGTGCGACCCGGCGCAGGCCCAACGCGGCCATGTCCCTGACGGCCAGCAGCTCGGTCAACAACGCCGGTTCACCGACCACGACACAGCATGACGCGGCTACCACAGCAGCCTCGCCGTGACGTCGACCGACGTCGCTCACCAGGTACTCCAGGGGCTGGGGCAGGGGCTTCTCGCTGACGTCGGCCAGCGCGCTCAACAGATCCTCGGCGGTGACCCCGGCATCGAGTGCCCGGCGGACGCTGGACGCGGAGAACCGCCACACCGAGGCACTGGCCGCTTCCCTGTCGGCCGCCGAGTCCAGCAACCCCATCAGCGACGCGCCGGCTGCTCCAGCCACCACGGCGGTCAGGTCGGTCTGGAAGAAGGCTGTCGTCCGGGCCTCGGGCATGGCCACCCGCAGCGCTTCGGACAGCACCGAAGGGTCCCGGTGCAGCAACGCCCGGCCGATCGGCGAGAGTGCCCCTGCGACGATCACTCCTAGTATCTCCGCTTCCGTGACCACCGCCTCGGCACGATCCCGATCGACCGCCACGCCGACGCCCGGCTGGGCACGCAACCAGCGTGCTCGGGCCAGTATCGGACCGGGCTCAGCCACGGCCTGGCCGGCCGGGAGGGCGCCGAACGCCTCCAGCACCGCCCTACGACGGTCACGCATGGTCAGGGCCACCGCAGTCGTCGGTGGCAACAGGTACTCCCCCGCGGCCTCGGTCGAACGGGCCAGCGGCATCGCAACCAGCCCCAGCCAGGACCGCACCAGCAACGCCGCCCGTTCCCACGGCTCCGCCGCCATCCACTCGTCGCGATAGCGGTCCGTAATTCTAAAGGCGCCATCCCGGTAACCGGCCAGTTCGCCCGCCTGGGCGATCTCCACATACAAGCGGGCCACCCGCTCGTCCGGCGTGCCCGCCTCCGCGACGAAACGGCGCTGCTCCTTCACGCCGATGCCGCCCTTCTTCAGCTCCACCAGTGGCCTGGTCGCAAGCACCCGCAGGGCGGCGTCGCACTGTTCGACGGTTTGAACGAGTGCTGCTCCGGCGCCCCTGGCAACCGTCTCCGCCGCGATGGGCACGGTCTCACCGCGAGGTGGCTCCACGGTGAAGGGAGCGCGGTAGGCCACACCTCGCAGCGCGACCGATACCTCCGCCACCAAATGGTGGACACTGCGGTACGCCCCGGTGAGTATCAACCGCTCGCGCGCCCAGGTCTGCGCCGACTCGGAACGGTTCAACTTCCCGTCCACCATGGTGTATTGGTCATCCTCGAACGCCACCGTCGGATCGCCGTGGGCAAGCTGCTCCAACAGCGCACGGGTTGCCGCCGGCGCGGTCGCCACCAGGGCGCGGATCCGGTCGAGATCACCGAAAAACTCACGCAGCGCCGCGATACGCGCGTCCTTGCGGGAGCCTGGCCGCAGACCCAACCTGCTCGCCACCCGGGCCAACTCATCCGAGGTGATGTATCCGTCAACGGCGCGGCCGACACTCGACGCCGTACCGAGCGGCGCAGAAAACACCTGCCACAGCGGGTCGGCAACCGCGAATCGCCCGTCTTGCGCCGGCCAGACCAACGCCGCGCGCCGCAGATCCGCAAGAATGCCCGCGAGCTGATCCTCGGCTGCGCCCTCGCAGGAACCCTCGCGGGCATCAAGGAGCCCGGCGAGCGTGGCGGGACGGGCCGCGACCCCGAGCGCGAGGACGGCCTCGATCACCTCATGATGATCACGGCGAAGCGTCTGCAGGCAGCCGAGGACACGTTCAGCGGACTCCAGCCGGTCGGCTAACTCGCCCAGGGTCAGCGCGGGCCGCCCGCCGAGCCTTACCGCTCGCAGCACCTCGGTCAGTTCGCCGACCGCAAGCGTCGCGAGATACCGAGCCAACGCGGTGGGTTCGGGCAAGAACGGCACGGACGGCACGAGTGTCAGTCTGCCCGACGGGCGATGATACAGCTGACTCCGGGCGCCGCAGCCAGCTTGGCGTCGCAGCCAGCTTGGCGTCGCAGGTGACTACCGCGCCATCGATTTTTTCGGCGAGCGCAATGTAGGCAGCGTCATATGGCGTGACGTTCTCGCGTAGCTGCCACATGCGTTCCAGAAGTGGAGCAAGCGGCATGCGGCGAATGGGAAAGCCAGCCAGGACCGATGCGTCGACTGTACCCAGGGGCAGATTTCGGTACCGGTTCACGAGGTCTGCGATGCGCAGCCAGTCGGTGGCCCTGGTTGGTCAGGTAGACCACCTGCCCGGATGCGGCAGCTTCGCGAGCCGCCTGGGCCAACTGCTCACCGTCAGGAAGCAGCATCTCTGTGTCATACGAACATCGCAATGGCGCCGTACCTACCGCGGGGTGCCACAGCCGCATCATCCATCCCGGGACGCCCGCAGGTCCTCGCAGAGGCGACTTGGAGATCTGGGTCAGGGGTAGGGCCGCCCGCCCACGCGCGGCAGACAACCTACCGGACCAGCTCGGACGTCTGTGTCCGCCTCTGCGGGAGAGCACCGACGGCTCGGAGGCGAGGCGGAACCCGGACTTCAGCACCCACCGCATGCAGAGCACCCCTGCTCTGTTGTCGATAATTGACAGCATGTTGTGATTAACGGGCAGGCTTCTGCGCCTAGCATCATCTGCGCCGACCCATCATCCGGGCGCGACGCCTTGCCAAAAGGGGGTACGACAATGGACTGGCGCCACCGGGCCTTCTGCCGGGGTACGGATCCCGAACTCTTCTTTCCGATCGGGACGACCGGACCCGCCGCGAGCCAGATCGATGTCGCGAAAGCCATATGCCGGCGTTGCACGGTCACCACCGAATGCCTGGCCTGGGCTCTTGATGCCAACCAGGACAGCGGCGTCTGGGGAGGGCTCAGCGCGGACGAGCGGCGCGAAGTCCAACGGAATACCGTCCACCTGCCGGTATAGGCGCGCTCGACTGCCCGCCCACACCGCCCACCCCGAGCGGTTCGTTCGCCGCCCTCCGGTACCACCCGGGCTCCCCGAGCTGGCGTAGATCAACCCTCCGGAAAAGGTCCCGGTGCAGCGTGGCGGTGGCACAGAGCAGGAGACTCAGTAGTCTTTATACGATCTTGCCTCGAAAAAGTCGACGGGTTCCGTGAGCGCCCAGATCACCGCGACGAGCAGCACGCCGACCTCGTCGTGCAAGCCGCGGACGTGGCCCAGTTCGTGAGCGACAACTGCGTCGAGTTCATCGTCGTCGAGCCCATCGAGAAGATGGCCGGACACGACGATGTAACGCCGCCCCAGTGACTGAGTTCAGCAATGCCGTCATCGATGCAAGTGGCTCCAGCCATCACGGCGGACAGGTTGGCCTGGAGGATGCCTGCCCGCCGCGCCAAGCCCATCTCCCCGCCCGCAGCACTTCCCACAGCACCGTCGGGTCCTACCAGTGCGGGCCAGCTTCGGACCAGGCTCAGTCACAGCTTGGCTAGCCGGGATGACGGCAGACATGTCCAACACCGTCCGGCGACGCTCACGGATGCTCAGAGCCACCCCGGCTGCCGGTGGTCACAGGTACTTCCCCGCAGCCTCGGACGAACGGGCCATCGGCATCGGTCGTAGCGCCTGGACGGCCGCCCGCTTCTGTGCCTCGACCGCCCGGTAATTATCACGACCACCGCAACGCGTAATCTCTCGAAAGACCACGGACCGGTCACGGCCCAACCTCGCCGCGATCTGCGGCCCCGACAAACCCTCGACTATCCCAAGAGAGATGTTCTCCCGGTCCAAACCCGTCAACGCCACGCCGCGCACTCAGTCTCCCGCCATTTCATCACGTTGTATCAGATCTGATCTGTGACCTGATTCATACGTGGTGCACTGACCTATTGAGCCCGCCGTTTCTGGATGACTTCAAAGCATCAGAGAAGATCAAAACGATCTGATCATACCCACCCGAGCGGCTACCGCACGCATCTGGTCTATTCCCATCGTTTCAATCCTCGGACGAGATGATCGTACCCTGAGCGGTACACGACCGAACCTCACGAGCCCGCCTCGGGATAAACGGGAGGTGCCGGCGGACGACTCGAATCCCAATGTCTACGGCCAAAATCGTCCGCCATCTTATGTACTTGTTCGGGAGCGGGAGGAGCGGGCCAGATGCTGATGGCATGCTCTTCAACAGGCTCCCCAAGGACCGTATTGAATTTCATCGCCTCGTCACGGCCACGGACTTCTAGCCGTAGACGATACCAGCCCGGCCCAGTATGCGAGAGTAGTCCTGCATCCCATCGTGGCTCCCCACCCCATTCCGTCAACCAGGTATCGCCCTCGGCGCTGTAATGACTGAGATCAACTACCGCATCCCAAGCATCAAGCCCGAGGGCAGGCTCAGCCGGACACAAAATGACGGTCAAACGTACGTTACCGGTGTGTGTGCCGCACAGCACGACGAGATGACCAGGTCCCGCTTTGATCAGGGAGTTTTCGTCGTGGACCTTGAGCAGTGTTTCCTGGTCCGGGATGACGCGAGCATCACAGAGATAGTATTGGCCGTAGAATACGTGCAGAGAGTCGCTGGTCCAGATCATAACTGGCATTATCGCTCACGCTCTGCCAGGCTAGAGGTCTTGGACGGGCGAAGCCGTCATGATCGAGTCAAGTTCGTGGGCGTGAGTCAGGCTGCCAGACCTGCGTGTTCGACGAGTTGGTTGATGGCGGTTTCGTAGGCGGTGGCTGCACGTCGCAGGGGTGGCGGATCGCTGCTGTGGGGGTCGGTGAGTTCAGCCATGCCGGTACGCAGGAGCCGGTTGTAGGCACGGGTGAAGAACAGTGCGTGACGCAGGCCGCTGTCTGGTGACCTGGTAGCGGTGGGTGTGGGGGATGCGTTCGATGAGTCCGTGTAGGCGCAGGCGCCGCAGGTCGTAGATCATCTGTCCGCTGGTCATGGTGGCGGGCTGGCGGCCCAGCAGGGGCGCGAGAATGTCGCGCAGATCCCGGTTGGTGAAACCGTGGGGCAGCAGGCGGAAGACCAGGAGCGCGCAGAGCAGCGCGTGGACGCGGGGGTCGGTGAAACGCAGCCCGGGGATCCGCTGCCCGCCGCTGGTGGTGATCGGGTCGTGGACGGCGGTGAAGGCGGCGTGGCCGGGCGACACGGTGGCCGGCGAGCCGACACCTTCTGGGGCCTGGTTGACCGGCGCTCGGAGTCCCCGTTGGAGACCCGGCTCCGGCTGCTGCTGGTCGACGCCGGCATCCCACCGGAACAGCTGCAATGGCCGGTCCGCAACGAGGTCACCGGCGTACCCGTCGCGCGGCTCGATCTCGCGTGGCCGTCACGCCTGCTGGACGTCGAGGCGGACGGCGCGGCCACCCATAACGGTGCGACCGCCCTGTACCGGAACCGTCACCGACAGAACGAACTCGTCGGCCGCGGGTGGACGGTCCTGCGTTTCACGTGGCCCGATGTCGTCCATCGGCCGGAATACGTGATCGAGAGCGTCCGCCGACAGCTTGACCGTTGATCTTTCGAGGTTTGTACGCCAAACAGAGGTCAGATGATCGTACAAACCTCGAAAGATCAACACCCGGCCGCGGCTGCCCCGCACCTCCAGCCCAGCTCGGCGTTCAGCGGCGGTTCCGCTTGGCGTTCAGCGGGGTGGCAGCGGACGGAAGTCCGGCGGCCGGCGCTCCACGAAGGCGGCAACCCCCTCGCGGAAGTCGATCCGCCGATCGGCGTCGCGGACCAACGCGTCAGCATCGAGCTGAGCATCCGCGAGGGTCCGTCCCCAGTCGGCCGCCAGCTGGGCCTTGACCGCGGCCATCGCCACCGGAGCACAGTTGGCCACCAGATCGGCCGCATACGCCCGGGCGGCGGGCATGAGCTCATCCGGCGGAAACACCCGGTCGACCAGACCGAGCGCCAACGCCTCCTGCGCCACCACAACCCGACTCGAGATGAGCAGGTCAGCAGCCCGAGCAGGCCCGATCATGCGGGTCAGCAGCCAGCTGACGCCGAACTCGGCCGGCAGTCCCCGCCTCGTGAACGACGGTGCGATCTTGATACCGGCCGCCGCGAACCGCAGGTCACACGACAGGGCCTGGACCAGGCCGATGCCGGCGCAGGCACCGTTGAGGACCGCGATGGTCGGCTTGCGCAACGACCGCACATGGGTCATCGGACGGGTCCGCCACGCCGGCTTCTCCGCCGCCGGACCCTGCGAGACGCTGTCGAGGTAGCCCATGTCCATCCCGGGGCAGAAGCTGGCACCGGCCCCCGTGACCAGCACGACTCGGACGTCGGGATTGTCGTCGCAGGCGTCGAGCAGGTCGAAGAACGCCCGCTCCATCTCTAACGTCCAGGCGTTCTTTCGCTCCGGCCGGTGCAGGGTCAGCGTGGCGACGCCGCTGTCGATGTCGCAGAGTACAACCTCGGGTGCTGCGGTGACTGTCACGGGCATCAACCTATCCACGTTTCGAACAACCAACGGTGGCCCTCTGTACCGACCGACAGCGGCTCAGCCAATACAGCCTCAACCAATGCGGCCTCAGCCAATACAGCCTCAGCCGGCACGCACTCAGCCGGCGACGACAAGGTCCAACCGGCGGGACGCGGTGACCGTCCGTTCCGGGTGACAGCGCTCGTCATGGGCCAGGGTCGCGTTCCAGTAGCCGCCTGAGTCCCGCCACAGTTCAATGACGCCCGCGCAACAGAGACAGGCATAATCCGTCGCAGCCTCCACCAGCAGTTCCGGCGGCACCGCGTCTCCCTCGACCTGTACCTTCACCACACGCCTCCGTGTTAGCTCGACAACTTCCACTGGCTCGACAATCGCGCGTTTCAAGACCCACTCAAATCACCCGTAGCCGCGCTGCTACCGGCCCGACCGGAGGCAACCGCCGGCTCCTTGGGCAACCCGAGGACGGTTTCGCCGAGAATGTTGCGCTGTACCTGCGACGAACCCGCGTAGATGGTGCCAGCCACGGAGTTGTAAAGGGTGCCGATCCAGGATGCGGTGGAATTCGGCGAACCCGGGTCGTCCGTGCGATAGGCACGCGGCGGCCGACGCCCCTGCGCGACCATGCCCGCCGCGCCGAGGACGTCAAGACTCAGATCGGTGACCAGCTTGTGGTATTCGCTCCAGTACAGTTTGCTGATCGACGACTCAGGGCCTGGAGGCCCGCCCAGCAGGTAGCCGGTGAGCACGCGATAGCCGAGGAAGCGCATTACCTCGACCCGGGCATAGCAATCGGCGAGCCGCTGCCGCACGATCGGATCAGCGCCGAGCCCCCGCTCGCGGACCAGGTCCCGCAGTCGGTCGAGCTCATTGCGAAACAGCACCGGATTCGTCGCGGCCTCCTCGCCGCGCTCGTACCCCAACAGGGTCATCGCGACCTGCCAGCCGCCGTTGACCGTCCCGACGATGTTGTCCGCGGCTGTGCGCGCGTCGACGAAGAAGACCTCGTTGAACTCGCTGTCGCCGTTCATCGCCGGGATGGGCCGTACCTCGATCCCGGGCTGGCGCAAGGGGACCAGCAGAAACGAGATTCCGCGGTGCCGTGGCGCATCCGGGTCGGTACGGGCCAGCACGAAGATCCAGTCTGCCTCGTGAGCCATCGACGTCCAGATCTTCTGACCGTCAATGACCCATTCGTCGCCGTCGAGGACCGCCCGAGTACGTAGAGAAGCCAGGTCCGAGCCTGCGCCGGGTTCCGAATAGCCCTGGCACCACTTCTCCTCGCCCGACAAGATCTTCGGGAGAAACCTGCGCTTCTGCTCCTGGGTGCCGGCCCGCAGCAACGTGTTGCCGACCATTTTGATGCTGAACGTGTCGTTACGGATGCCCCACGGCGCGCCGGCCTGAGCGAGCTCCTCCATGAGGACCACCTGCTCGATCTTGGTCAACCCACCGCCGCCGTACTCCGCCGGCCAGGAGACGCCAAGCAGGCCAGCCCGAAACAGCCGGTCCCGCCAGTCGCGGGTGAATGCCTCGGCCTCGTCGGAACCGAGGCTGCCGATCCCCTTCCAGCCGTCAGGAAGGTTCGCCGCCAGGAACGCGCGGACACGAAGCCGAAACTCCTCCGCCACCGACGGATACCCGAACTCCATTGCACCCCACTCCGTCGGCGGGTCCGGGACCCACCACCAGCCCAGCCAACATCGTCTACATGTTCTAACTAGATCGGGTGTACGCGCAAGCCTTCCGGGCCCAGGTCGGCGAGACGAGCCCGGGGAACGGCGGGGAGCCGCGCCCACATCATCCAGGGATCACCCGCTGGCGTCTATCATCATACTAATATAACTACTTTAGGCGAGATCTCGGAAGGTCGACAGATCCTGTCACGGCCACCTCGACATCGCCGTCTTAACGTAGTATAAGTTTAAAGATATATAGGATGAGAGGTGTGATCGTGACGCACCCCGCTTCTGACAGCGGCGGAGTCGCACTGACGTCCGCGCTGCGGCCGCTGCTCGAGCTGGAGACCGTCCGGGAAGAGGTCTTCCGCGGACGTAGCCGCGAGAACGAGTCCACCCGGACCTTCGGAGGCCTTTTCGCCGCGCAGGCGCTGGCCGCCGCGGGCCGCACGGTCACCGACGACCGGCAGGCGCACAGCCTTCACATCGTGTTCCTGCGTCCGGGTGCGGTCGGCGCAGCCACCGAGTACACCGTCGAGAAGCTGCGCGACGGTCGGGGGTTCAGCTCGCGCCGCGTGGTCGCCGCCCAGGCTGGCGGCGACATCCTGCACGCCTCGGTGTCGTTCCACGTGGGCGAGGACGGCTACGAGCACACGCTGCGACCGCCGGCGGTTCCCGACCCGGACGAACTCCCCCCGGCGGCGTCGTGGTTCACCGCCGCCGGCGCCGAACTCGACGACTGGTACAACACCTACCTCGGCAGCCATCCGGTGGATCTCCGCTTCGTGGGCGAGCCACCACCGCTGGCGGCCCGGCGCGGCCGGCCGTCCACCGGGCTGCAGGTCTGGATTCGCAGCCGCGATCCACTCGGTGACGATCCGTTGATGCATGCGAGTGCCGTGACGTATGCGTCCGACCTGTTCCTGCTGGCGTCAGCACTGCTCCCGCACGGCCAGGCGTTCGGCACCGGATCTGTCGTCGGCGCCAGCCTCGACCACAGCATGTGGTTCCACCGCCCCTTCCGGGCGGACGACTGGCTGCTCTTCGACAAGGGCAGCCCGTGGGCGGGCTCCGGCCGGGGGCTGACGAACGGGTCCGTCTTCGACCGCTCGGGACAGCTCGTGGCGTCCGTCATCCAGGAGGGACTGCTGCGCCGCGTACCCGCGGCCGCACCCCAGCAACGACCCGTTGTCTAGATTGGCACACGTGCGTTAATTTGTGGGAGGCGACTGAGAGGAGCCCGATGAGCACGCCAAAGATCATCTCTGTCGACGACCACATCCTTGAACCCGGGGACCTGTGGCAGCGCTACCTACCCGAGCGATTCCGGGCGGACGGCCCCCGTCTGGTGCGGCTCAAGGGACGCTTCGGGACGCACGCCCGCAGCGGGTGGCGGGAGGCCGAAGACGGGCTGTGGGCCGACGTCTGGGTGTTCGGGGACGTCAAAATGGAGATCCTTCCAGGCTTCGCGGCAGCGGGTAAGGACCAGAACTATCTCGGGCGGCACTGGGAGGCCATGACCTACGAGGACATGCGGCCAGGCTGTTACGACAAGACAGCCCGACTGGCCGACATGGACGCCAACCACACCGAGGCCGCCCTGAGCTTCCCGACGTTTCCCCGGTTCTGCGGGCAGACGTTCCACGAGTGCGCAGACCGCGACCTGGGCTTGGCCTGCGTGCGTGCCTACAACGACTGGATGATCGACGAATGGTGCGCCGACGAGGCGTACGGTCGGCTCATCCCGTTGACCCTGATCCCGCTGTGGGACCCCGAACTCGCCGCGGCGGAGGTTCGTCGCTGCGCGGCCAAGGGCTCGCATGCGGTCTGCTTCTCGGAGAACCCGGCCCGGTTGAAGCTACCGAGCATCCACACCGACCACTGGGATCCGCTGTTCGCCGCGTGCGAGGACACCGACACCGTCCTCAACCTGCACATCGGGTCGTCCTCCACGTTCCCGATGACCTCGATCGACGCCCCACGGGCGGTGTCACTCGCCCTGACCTACCAGGGTGCGGCCCATGCGTTCGCAGACTGGCTCACCAGCGGTGTGCTGGAGCGGTTCCACGACCTGCGGGTGGCATTGAGTGAAGGTCAGATCGGTTGGATGCCGTTCATCCTGGAACGCCTCGACAGCGTCTGGGAACAGCGACCGGTCTACGGCAACCTGGATGGCAGGCTCTCGCGCCCGCCGAGCAGCTACGTCCGCGACCGGATCTACGGGTGCGTGTTCGACGATTCCATTGGACTCACTCTGCGTCACCGCATCGGCATGGAACAGATCATGTTCGAGACCGACTATCCGCACGGCGACTCGACCTGGCCGAACTCGAAAGCGGTCTTCGAGAAGATGGTCACGGAGGCGGGACTCAGCGCGGACGAGGCATACCTGCTCGCCCGTGGCAACGCCATCCGCTGCTTCCGGCTCGACCGGTACGGCATCACCGCATAGGCAGCGTTCGCGTGGGCAACAAATCGCGTGAGTACTCGCGCGCTCGGCGGCCCCACGTAAACCGGTCCGGCCGAAGAGCGCGCGATCATTGCTCCGTTCGCGCGCTCGGCGGCCCCACGTAAACTGGCAGCCCCAGAAGTCCAGGAGGAATCGTGCACGACATCGTCATCCGCGGGGGTCAGGTCGTCGACGGCACCGGTGCCCCGCGCCAGCGAGCCGACGTCGCGATCGACGGTGGACGCGTCGTCGCGATCGGCACCGTGCCCGACGGCGGGCGCCGGACGATCGACGCGGACGGGCTCATCGTGAGCCCCGGTTTCGTCGACATCCACACCCATCTCGACGTCCAGGGCTTCTGGGACCCCACGCTCTCCCCGTCTCCGCTGCACGGAGTCACCACCGTCCTGGGCGGTAACTGCGGGTTCACCGTCGCCCCCCTGGACGACACAGCCGGTGACTACCTGATGCGCATGCTGTCCCGGGTGGAGGGCATGCCCCTGGAGTCGCTACGGACCGGCGTGCCGTGGGACTGGCGCACCACCGCGGAGTTCCTCGACCGTCTGGACGGGACGCTCGCTGTCAACGCCGGTTTCATGGTCGGACATTCGGCCATCCGGCGGGTGGCCATGGGGCCGGCCGCCACCGAACGACCGGCGACCGACGACGAGCTGGAGACGATGAAGCGGCTCCTGCGCGCCGGGATCGCGGCCGGCGGTCTCGGGTTCTCCTCCACCTGGTCGCAGAGCCACAGCGATGCAGACGGGCGTCCGGTCCCGTCGCGCGCCGCCCCCGCACAGGAACTGTTCGCCCTGGCCGCCGTGGCCGGCGAATTCGAGGGCACATCCCTGGAGTTCCTCCCCGTCCTTCCGCAGCGGGGTGGCTTCAGCCAGGAGATCACCGACGTCATGGTCGGGATGTCGGTAGCGGCCCGCCGCCCGCTGAACTGGAACATCCTCACCGTCAGCGCGAAGACCCTGCCCGACGCACTCGCCAGGCTCGAAGTCGGCGACATCGCCCGCTCCCGCGGCGGGAAGGTCGTCGCGCTGACGATGCCCGACACCCCACCGGCCCGGTTCTCCTTCCGTGCCGGTTTCGTCCTCGACCAGGTGCCCGGACTGCACGACTTCCTCTTCCTGCCGCTGGACGAGCGGCTGGCGATCCTGCGCGATCCCGACCGCCGGCGTGAGCTGCGCCGCGGCGCCGAGGAGCCGTCCGCCTTCAGCCACCTCGTCGACTGGGGCTCCCGGTACATCATCGAGACGTTCAGCCCGCAGACCAAGCCGTATGCCGGGCGGATCGTCGGCGACATCGCCGCCGAGGAGGGCCGGGATCCGTTCGACGTGCTGATGGACATCGTCGTCGCGGATGAGCTGAAGACGACGTTCAGTAACCCCTTCCGTGCGGCGCGGCCGGAGGACTGGCAGGCCCGTGCCGAGATCTGGCGCGATCCCCGGGCTGTCATCGGCGCGTCCGACGCCGGTGCCCACCTCGACATGGTGGAGTTCTTCGGCTATTCGACGATGCTGCTGGAACATGGGGTCCGCGAACAGCAGGTGGTGGCACTTGAGGAAGCCGTCCGCCTCATCACCGACGTCCCGGCCCGCCTGTACGGCCTGCGTGACCGTGGTCGCCTCCGGGTCGGTGGCGCCGCCGATGTCGTCATCTTCGACGAGGCACGCATCGCCCGCCAGCCCACTGAGACGCGCTTCGACCTACCAGCCGGCGCGGGCCGGCTCTACGGTGAGGCTGACGGCGTCGAGCGTGTCCTGGTCAACGGCGTCGAGATCGCCCATCACGGCACGTTCACCGGGGACTTCCCGGGGATCATTCTTCGCTCCGGCCGGGACACCGAGACCCCGTCCCTGGACTGACAGCGTTCCTGGGCTGACAGCATCCCTGAACTGACGGCTCGGTAACCGGAAAGGTACGACCATGAAGACGCGCGCCGCGGTCCTGCACGGCAGAGGCCAACCCTGGTCCGTGGAGGAACTCTCCCTCGACGGACCAGGCGACGGCGAAGTCCTGGTGGAGAATCTCTTCGCCGGGCTGTGCCATTCCGACGACCACCTCGGAAAAGGCGCCGGATTCCACTTCCCGATGGTGGGCGGCCATGAAGGCGCTGGCGTGGTCCGGGAGATCGGTGCCGGAGTCTCCCGGCTGCGGCCGGGCGACAAGGTGGTCACCTCGTTTCTACCCGTCTGTGGTTACTGCCGCTGGTGCACGTCGGGTCACTCCTATCTGTGTGATGCCGGCGCCACCACACTCACCGGAGCCTTCGCCGACGGCAGTTACCGGTTCCATCTGGGCCAGACCGGCCTGGGCGCCTTCTGCACCCTCGGGACCTTCTCCGAACACTTCGTCGCGCACCAGAATTCGCTCGTGAAGGTACCCGACGACACGCCGTTGGATGTCGCCTGCCTCATGGGGTGCGGCGTGCCCACCGGTTGGGGATCGGCAGTCAACGCGGCGAACGTACGCCCGGGTGACGTCGTTGTCGTCTACGGCATCGGCGGTATCGGCGCAGCCGCCGTGCAGGGCGCGCTGCTGGCCGGCGCGGCAACGGTCGTGACGGTGGATCCGGTGCCCTTCAAGAACGACTTCGCCAAACAACTCGGGGCACAGGCCGGTTTCACGGAACATTCGCAAGCCTTCGACTACGTGCACGGTCTCACCCGGGGTGTACTGGCTGACAGCGTGATCCAGTGCGTGGGCGTGGCCACCCCGGAAGTCATCCACCAGTGCTACGAGATGACCCGCAAGGGCGGCACCCTCGTCCTCACCGGAATTGCGGACCGCTACGAGGAGATCACGGTCAAACTGCCCGGCGGGATGCTCACGTCCTTCGCGAAGAAGGTCGTCGGATGCCTGTTCGGCTTCTGCAATCCGCACCAGGACATCCCGATGCTGCTGGAGCTCTACCGCAACGGCCAGTTGAAACTCGACGAGATGGTGACCCGCCGCTATTCGCTGGACCAGGTCAATGAGGGATACCAGGACATGACCGACGGTCGGAACATCCGCGGAATCATCGAGTTGGGCCGCTGATGGAAACCATCAGACAGGACGCGTTCTTCATCGGCGGACGCTTCCGCCCGGCAACCGGTGACCGGCGTTTCACGGTCGTGAACCCGGCGACGGAAGGCATCGTCGGCAGCGCGCCATGTGGCGAGCCAGCCGATGTCGACGCGGCTGTCGCCGCGGCCCGGGACGCCTTTGACACCGGCCCGTGGCCGCGGCTGACGATCGGGGAACGAGCCGAGTACCTGACCAGGTTCGCCGACGAACTCGCGGCGCGCCGCAAGGAGATGGGCGAGCTCGTCCTCGACGAACTCGGACTGCCACGGCGGGCAGCCCATTCCGAACCTGCCAGCATGATCGCCCTGCTTCGCTATCACGCCGGGCTGGCCGGGCAGATGACCATGAGTGAGCGCCGGACGGGCCTGTTCGGCGCCTGCGCGGACGTCACCCGGGAACCCGTCGGGGTCGTCGCGGCCATTCCCGCCTGGAACAGCCCACTCGTCCTGGCGGCCAACAAGTTCGCCCCGGCCATGCTCGCCGGGTGCACGGTGGTCTGCAAACCCGCGCCGGAGACCTGCCTGGACACCTATCCGGTGGCCGAGGCCGCGCACGCCGCCGGCATACCCGACGGCGTGCTGAACCTGCTGGCCAGCGACGGCGTCGGCGGTGACCACCTCGCCCGACATCCGGGCGTCGACAAGATCGCATTCACCGGCAGCACCGCGACCGGTCGCGCGGTGGCCGCTGCCGCCGCCAGCCACCTGGCCCGGGTCAGCCTCGAACTGGGCGGCAAATCCGCCGGCATCGTGTGCGATGACGCCCCCCTCGACGACGTCGTGGCGGCGGTCGTCGCCGCGGCCACCCTGGTCAACGGGCAGGCCTGCATCGCTCTGAGCCGCGTCCTGGTCAGCAAGCGGCGGCACGACGAACTCGTCGACGCGCTGCGGGCCGGCTTCGAGGCCCTGGTCGTCGGCGACCCCCGTGATTCCGCCACCCAGGTAGGTCCGCTGGTCAGCCGGCGCCACCGGGACCGGGTGCTCGGCTACATAGCCGACGCCGCGAACGAGGGTGGGCGGGTGGTCACGGGCGGCGGCCCGCCGGCGCACACCACGCAGGGCTGGTACCTCGCTCCCACTCTCGTCACCGGCGTGTCACCGACCTCGCGGATCGCCCAGGAGGAGGTCTTCGCTCCGGTCCTCACCGTGCTCACCTACAGTGACCTCGACGAGGCTGTCGCCATCGCCAACGGCACCCCGTTCGGCCTGTCCGGCGCCGTCTTCTCGCAGGACCCCGGCCAGGCACGGGCACTCGCCGACCGCATCCGCAGCGGCACTGTCGCGATCAACAAGGGTGCCGCGATCGACTTCGCACTACCCTTCGGCGGGTTCGGGTCATCCGGCTACGGGCGCGAGTACGGCCCGGAGGGCGTGCAGGAGTACCTCGAGCACAAGACGATTTTCCTGGACCCGCCGGCGGGCTAAAGGGTAAAGGGCCAAAGGGCCAAAGGGCCAAAGGGCGCGCGACGATCGTCAGATCGCGCGCCCGCAGGCCGCAGTCCCCGGGTCTCCAGAGCCGCCGGCCGGCCGTGGGATCCCGGTTGATACCACGGCCGCTGCGGGGAGAAGCCTCCCGGGAAGGCCGGGTGGGCGTCAGATCCGTTCGATGATCGTCGCCGTGCCCATGCCGCCGCCGGTGCACATCGTCACCAGGCCGACGTTGGCGTCACGCCGCTCAAGCTCGTCCAGCACGGTCTGGATGAGCATCGGGCCGGACGCGCCGATGGGGTGACCCAGCGCGATCGCCCCGCCGTTGACATTGACCAGGTCCGGGTCGAGATCAAGGTCACGGATGGTCTTCAACGGGACCGCGGCAAACGCTTCGTTGATCTCCCAGAGATCGATGTCGGCCACGGTCATACCCGCCTTGGCCAGGCAACGCAGGCTGGCCGGGCCGGGCGCGGTCAACATGATCACAGGATCGGCCCCCGCCACCGCGGTCATCCGGACGCGTGCGCGGGGGGTGAAGCCGTGGGCCCGGGCGTAGTCCGGCGAGGCGAGCAGGATCGCCGACGCACCATCGACGACGCCGCTGGAGTTGCCCGCATGGTGGACGTGGTGGATCTCGCCGACCTGGGGGTAGACCTCGCGGCACATGTCGTCGAAGGACCGGTCGAAACCCGTCTGCACCTGGGTCGCCAGCTGCTCGAACGACGCCGGCAGCTTCGCGAGCGTGGCCACGGTCGTACCGGGGCGAGGGAACTCGTCGTGGTCGAGGGCGAGCGTGCCGTCGAGATGGCTGACCGGCACGACCGAACCGTCGAACCGGCCCTCAGCCACGGCCTTCGCGCACCGCTCCTGGCTCTGGGCGGCGAAGGCGTCGACATCTTCGCGGGTGAAGCCCTCCAGCGTCGCGATGAGGTCGGCGCTGACCCCCTGCGGGACCATCGGGTACAGCTCCCGCAGATGAGCGTTGCCGGCGTCGAGGGTCACCACGCCGTCGGCCACCGGCCACCGTGACATCGACTCCACGCCGCAGCCGACAACCAGGTCCTGGTGGCCGGACAGGATGCCCATCGCCGCCCAGCTGACCGCCTGCTGACCGGAGCCGCAGTACCGGTTGAGACTCGACCCGGGTGTCTCGATCGGCCAGCCGGCCGCCAGCAGCGCGAGCCGCCCGATGTCGGCACCGTGCTCGCCGGTCTGCATACCGTTGCCCGCGACCACGTCCTCGACCTCGAGCGGGTCGAAGCCGACCCGCTCACGCAGCGCGTTGAGAATCTGGGCCAGCACTTCCTGCGGGTGCAGCGGGTGCAGCGACCCGGTGGCCTTGCCCCGGCCACGCGGTGACCGCACGCCGTCGATGATCCACGCCTCGCTCACAGCAAACCTCCAACAATATTCGACTATTTATCTAGACGATGTCACGAGTTGCACCCGGATGCGATACACGAACCGGACGCCGTGGACGCCGTGGATCTAGCCACCGTCGCCCCTCGCATGCGACACTCAATCAGTAAGCGTATTAATCGATTCGTCGAGTAGCGTGCTGCGGAGCCAACCATCCCCTGAGAGCCTGTTTCGAGATGCGACCAGACCTGATCCCCCTGCCGCGGGCCGCGGCGCGACGACGCTGGAGTCACCGGTGAGCGACCGATACGACGACTTTCCGACGCTGCGTTTCGAGCGACCCGCGCTCGGTGTTCTGCGCATCGTGCTGGACGCACCCAACCTCAACGCGGTCAACCCCCGGATGCACCGCGACCTCGCCGAGGTCTGGCCGGTCATCGACCGCGACCCACAGACCCGGGTCGTGCTCATCCAGGGCGAGGGCAAGGCGTTCTCCGCCGGCGGCACCTTCGACCTGCTCCAGGAGATGGCCGACAACCCCGGAGTCCGTACCAGGGTTCTACACGAGGCGCGCGCCATGGTGCTCGGCGTCCTGGACCTGTCCAAGCCGGTGGTCTCGGCCATGCACGGCCCCGCCGTCGGCGCGGGTCTCGCCGTCGGCATGATGGCCGACATCTCGGTGGTCGGACGGCGCGCGACCATCGTCGACGGCCACACCCGGCTCGGTGTCGCGGCCGGCGACCACGCCGTGCTGTGCTGGCCGCTGCTGTGCGGGATGGCCAAGGCCAAGTACTACCTGCTCACCTGCGAGCGCCTCACCGGCGAGGAGGCCGAACGCATCGGGCTGGTCTCACTGGCGGTGGACGACGACCAGGTGCACGCACGCGGCCTCGAGGTGGCGAGCGCGCTGGCCATCGGCTCAGCCGACGCGCTGCGCGCGACCAAGTCCTCGCTCAACCACTGGTACCGGTTGCAGCTACCCGCGTTCGAGGCCTCGCTCGCGCACGAGTTCTACGGCTTCGCGAGCCCGTCCGCGCAGGAGGGCATCGCCGCCATCCGGGAGAAGCGCAAGCCGGACTTCATCGCCGTCGAGGCACAACACAGTGCTGAAATCTGACCCGCAGCCGGCCGTCCGACGAGGAGTTCAGCAGTGACCGACACCGCAGCGACCGACACCGCCGCCCCCACGCCGAAGAGCAGCGAGGTGCCGCTGCTGGCGCCTGGGATGACCTGGGAGGAGATGGTCCCGGGATCGGCGTTTCGCACCTCGGCCCGGACCATCACCGAATCCGACCTCATGACGTTCATCCAGTGGGGCGGCTTCAACGAGCCGCTGTTCGTCGACGCCACCCACGCCGCCGCCGGCGGCTACACGGGCCGGCTGGTACCGGGAGCCCTCGTCTACTGCATCGCCGAGGGCCTGGTACTCCAGACCAACGCGCTGCACGGCACCGGCCTGGCATTCCTGTCGATGGAACTGACGGTCAAGGGCCCCACCTACGTCGGCGACACACTGCACGCGATCGTCGAGGCCCTGTCCGCCCGCCCGACCAGCAAGCCCGGACGCGGCATCGTGACCAGCCGCGTGACGGTACGTAACCAGCACGGCAAGGACGTCCTGGTCTTCACCCCGACCCGCATGATCCGCGGACGCGATTTCGTCGATGTCGACGGCGCCGGCCACTGATCGCCAGGGTACACAGGAAGTCATCTAAAAATATAACTATTTAGACCATATGGTGGGATGGTTCCACCCACCGGTCGAGGAGGATCCGTGGGAACGCTGGACGGAAGGGTGGCACTGGTCACCGGGGCGAGCCGCGGCATCGGTGCGGCGATGGCACTCCGACTCGCGCGCGAAGGAGCCAGGGTCGCGGCCGTGGCCCGCACTCTGGAGCCCGACCCCCGGTACTCTGGAAGCCTGCGGGAGACCGTCGAGAGTATCCAGGCCGCCGGCCACGACGCCGTTGCCGTGCGCGGCAACCTGTCCTCGGCCGAGGACAGGCGGCGCATCGTCGCCGAGACTGTCGAGGCGTTCGGGCCGGTCGACATCCTTGTGAACAACGCGGCCGTCACTTTCATCGCACCGGTCGAGGAGTTCACCGAGAAGCGTTTCCGCCTCATGATCGAGGTTCAGGTGTGGGCGCCCTTCGAGCTGACCCAGCTGGTGCTCCCGGGTATGCGCGAGCGGGGGGCCGGGTGGGTGCTCAACATCTCCTCCCGGGCCGCGCTGCACCCGCAGGGTCCGCCGTTCGAACCAATACAGGAACGCGGCTTCGCCGCGTACGGCCTGTGCAAGGCGGCGCTGGAACGTTTCACGACCGCGCTCGCGGCTGAGGGTTACCCCCACGGGATACGAGCCAACGCGCTCGCCCCCCACGACAATGTGGCGACACCTGGCGCGGGCGCCCATGACCTCGTCGCGGACTTTCCGATCGAGGATTCCTCGGTGATTGCTGAGGCCGCACTGGCACTGGTCGAAGGAGACATCACCGGGCGGATCGTCTACAGCCAGTTGCTGCTGGACGAGCTCGGCCGCAAACCCGCCCCTACCGGCCACTGACCACATTGTGCTGGGTGGCCGCGGACCCGATGTGGAGTCCCCGCAGCCACCCAGCACACCTACTAACCCTGGCCGACTGATTCGTCAGCGGTCTGCCAGGCTTGTGGGCCTGTCCAGCCCTACTCCACGCGGGCCGTGGCGTAGCCGGCGATGACTTCCTCACCCCGCGCGTTGACCGTGACCACGTCGAGGTCGACCAGGCCGACGCCGTCGTCGTCGCGCAGGCCGGCAACGGTGACGCGGGCGGTGAGGCGGTCACCCGGCCAGATCTGGCTCTTGAAGCGGACACCGTAGCGGGTGAGACTCCCGTCACCGACCAGGTCGGTGACGGCGCGGGCGGTCATACCCATCGCCAGCATCCCGTGCGCGAACACACCCGGGTAGCCCGCGGTATCGCGCGCGTACACCTCATCGGTGTGCAGCGGGTTGTAGTCCCCGGATGCACCGGCGTACTGCACGATCTGTGTCCGGGTGAGGTCCTCGACCAGCACCTGCTCGCGAACCTCACCGACCTTCAGTTCAGCGCCACGCAATGCCATCAGTTCGCCCCCTGCTCAACCGGCTTCTCGGGTCGCACGCTCACGCCACGGGCCCGGACAACCAGCTCGCCGGCCGCGTCCCGGTACTCGGTGACCTGTTCTTCGAATAGCAGCTTGCCGCCCCGCCGGCCCGTCTTCTCCCAGGTTTTTCCCGCAACGCTGGTCACCGTGAGCAGATCGCCCGGCCGGACCTGCCGGAAATACTCGAAATGCTGCTCGGCGTGCAGGCGGCCGCCGCCGGAGGCCGGCTCGGTGACTCCGCTGGGTTCCCGGCCGGAGCCGAACCACGCCTCGCCGGTACGCGGTCGCAGCGGATAGTCGGGATCGTACTGGGCGGAGGACTGAACAAACGTCGGCGGGGCGATGATCCCCGCGGTCTCAGCCTCCGCGGCCCGCTCCGCGTCGTGATAGACGGGGTTGGGATCCGCTACCGAGCGCGCGAAGAGCATGATCTGACCGGCCTCCACCGGGAACGTGAACTGCCCCACGAATTACTCCTCGTCGTTGAAGGCGGATGGCAGAGGATCCCAGCCATCCGATAAAACGTTGACTGCTGTTAGAGCGACCGCAGGAGCAGGCGACGTACCTGCGCCGCCGACTCGAGTGCCTCGTCCTCGTCACCCGCGACCGGCAGCAGGTGCACATCGCGGCAGCCGGCATCAAGATAGGGCACCAGCGCCTGCGCCACATCCTGCGGGGTCCCCCGGGGCACGTACCGCGAGAAGCGGTCGAAGGGCACGCCGTAGAAACTCTCCATCGCCCGCGAGACCGACGAACCGGCGTCCTGCACCGAGCTGCCGAAGCCGCACCAGACCAGCAGCGCGTGCCGCCAGGCCACCGCGGACCGGCCGGCGGCGATCGCGACGTCATCGATCTCGGTGACGACGGAGGCGTAGCGCTCGGGTGAGACCCACACCCCGAGCCAGCCGTCACCGTGACGACCCGCCCGCCGGACCGCGGCGGCCGACCGACCACCGATCACTATCGGTACGGGGAGGGCCGGCGGCGGTGACACCCGCACGTCGCGGAGCTGGAAGTGCTCCCCGTCGACCGTCACCGCCGCACCGGCCAGCAGCGCCCGCAGCACGACGAGCGCCTCGTCCATCCGGCGGCCACGGGTGGCGGGGTCGACACCGCATGCCTCGACCTCGGCGCGGTCCTCGCCGCCGATGCCCACCCCGAAGACGAACCGCCCTGGTGCCATGGCAGCGAGCGTGGCTACCTGGCGCGCAACCGGGACGGGGTGCCGCAGCGGTAGCAGGAAGACCCCGGTGTGAACCTCGATGTCGGGCGCGGCGACCAGCAACGCCGTGGCCTGGATGAGTCCGTCGGAACCGTAGCCACCGCGAAAACTCACGTGGTCACCGATGACTGCATGGTCGAATCCGAGATCCCGGATCTGCGCAGCGGCCTCGTACAGTCGCTCGGTGCCACCTCGCAGCAACGCGAAGGGTGGCCGAACCCCGATCCGCAGCCCGGCTGATCCCGACCCGGCCGATCCCGACCCGGCCGGGTCGACGGCAACCGCGGTCACGATTGCAGCACTCTGCGCAACACCTTGCCGGCGGCGCTTCTCGGCAGAATATCGATCATCTCCCACTCGGCGGGCACCTTGAACCCGCTCAGGGACTCCCGCGCGAACAGGCGCAGCTCCTCGGCGTCCGGTGGATCCCGCGGGTCGGCGGGGACGACGAACGCCTTCACGACCTGACCCCAGCGCCGGTCCGCCCGGCCGACGACGGCAACCTCGCGAATCGCGGGATGCAGGCTGAGGACCTGTTCAACCTCGAGGGGATCCACGTTCTCCCCGCCACGCACAATGCGGTCACCTCGGCGGCCCAGCAGCGTGACATAGCCGTCGGGGTCGATATGACCGAGGTCGCCGGTGTGGAGCCAGCCGTCGGCCTCGGGCTGGAAGAGGTGCTCGCCGCGGGCCCGGATCTCGCCGCTGCCGTCCGGACCCGGATCGACCACCCGCAGCTCCACACCCTGCGCCGCGCGGCCGACCGTGCGCAGCAGCTCGGGCCGGGTCGTAGCCGCGAGGCGATGATCCTCGAAGTTCAGACAGGTGATCGGCGAACCCTCCGTCTGCCCGAAGATCTGCACGAAGGCAACGCCCGGAAGAACTGCCATCGCCTCGCGGAGCGTGTCCGGATGGATCGGGGACGCGCCGTACTGCAGCACGCGCAGCGTCGGCAATGCCAGCGCGCCTTCAGCGAGCAGTCGGTCGATCATTGTCGGTACCAGCAGAGCATGTGTCGTGCCGTAGTCGGCCAGATCCTGCCAGTTACGCGGCGAGAACGGTGGCGCACAGACAACCGTGGCGCCGGCGCCCAGCGCAACCGCGATCATGCCGAGGCCGGCGATGTGATGGTAGGGCGAACCAGATGCGTACACGCTGCCCGGCGCAAGGTCGACGATCGCGGCGTTGACCCTGCCCCGTACTGCGAGCTTGCCCTCGGCCACATACACCGCCTTGGGCACCCCGGATGTCCCGGACGTGTGCAGGATCAGCGCGGTCTCATCCGGACCCGGCTGGTCGGTCAACAGCCGGTCGGACGCCGCGGCCGGTGGGTGAACGACAAGCCGGCGGCCCGTTGCCGTCGCCAGTTCCCGGCCGAGGTCCGCCGCGTCCGGCTCAGCCACGAGCAGATCGCCGGCGAAGCCGGCCAGGCATGCGGCGAGTTCCCGGGGGGTGAGTCTGGTGCTGATCGGCGCGAGGGGACGCCGGGTGGCGGCACCCGCGATGGTCAGTGCAAGAGCCTCCAACGTGGTCGAGACCAGGGCCGGCAACGGGGTTCCCACGGGCAGGGCAAGGCTGTCGAGCCAGTCGGCCGCGCCCGCGGCGTGTCGCAGCAGGTCGGCGCCGGACCAGCGGGTGGCACCACTGATCACAGCCGTCCGACCCGCACCCGGGCCCGACCAGGCTCCGGTGAGCTGGGCCATCCATGTCATCCCGGCCGCGGCGGTCATGCCCGGGTCGTCCGGGCGGCGCTAGCCCCGGCCGCGCCAGTCCCGGCCGCGGTTACCCCGGTGGTGTCGGCGCCGTCCCAGAAGCCCGCCCACGTCGGGAAGGACTGCGGCAGGCCCGGTGGCGTCGGCGATGTTCCCCAACTGTCGAATCCCACGGCCTGCGGGTGCTCGGTGACATCGGCTGCGTACCAGTGCCGCTCGTCCCGCCGGACGAACAGCCACTCGCCGTCGATCCGCCGGTAGGTGTCGAAGTAGCAGATGGCCATGACGATCCAGCGGTCGCCTACCTCGTGCTCGGCCCGGCAGTACACCTGCCCGCGGGCGTTGTCGGCATCGAGCAACTCCACGCGGTGACCGCAGATCTGGTGCACCGACCGGTAGAACCACCGCAGACTGGGCGCGATGTATCCGCGCAGTGCCTCCCGGCCGCGGCCGTGCCGGCCGCAGTCGACATCCGGCACGAACAACGACACCCAGGTATCGAGGTCACGGCCATCGACCGCGAGCGCGTACCGGATCGGCAGCTGCCCGAGCGCGAGCCGCGCCTCCACCTGCTCCAACCGCGCGAGCAACCCCACGTCGTGCGTCGTCACGACACCTCCAGGTCAGGCCTGCCCATTCGTCACACCGCAACCACAACCAGATCAACCCAAACAGAAATACGCTTAATAAGTTGCACTATAGGGCCAGACTGCCGACTCCGCGACGACTTCTGGCCAGGACGACCCAGACCGCCCGAGCCTGCACGGATCGTGCGGGTCACCAGCGGGCAGCCGCCTGACGGGGACCTCACGGGCAGCGGCCCCGCAGGCAGGGAGCTCGCAGGGGCACCGCCCGGACCGGATGTGACTCCGGACCCATGAACCCGCCCACTCTCCTTCACTACAGACAAATCATTTAACTTAGAGCGACCGGCAACAGAGACGTGGATCAAGGAGGAGGGTTTGATCAATAACCGGCAACAACGACCCACCACCCTTGTCGGCGTCCTCGACCTTGAGCGGCTCGACACGGACCTCTTCCGCGGGTGGAGTAGCCGCGGGGAACTGCCGGTCCGGCTCTTCGGTGGTCAGGTCGCCGGCCAGGCACTCATCGCGGCCGGCCGCACCGTCGAGCCGACCCGGTCCGTCCACTCGCTCCATGCCTACTTCCTGCGGCCGGGTGACCCGGCTGTACCGGTCATCTACCTGGTCGATCGAATCCGTGACGGCGGCTCCTACAGCACCCGACGCGTGGTCGGTCTCCAGCGCGGAGAAGCGATCTTCCAGTTGAGCGCCTCGTTCCACCTCCCGGCACAGGGTCTGACGCACGCCGAACCGATGCCACTGGTGCCGCCGCCGGACCAGGTGCGCACGCTGGAGGACTGGTACGCCGACGCGGGCGCCGAATCAGCGCCCTGGATGCAGTGGTTCCGCGCAGAGCAGTTCAGGGCGGAGGTGCGCTGTGTGGACGAGCCGCCGGCGCTGGCTGCGGAGCGAGGGCCGAGGCCCGCCCGCCAGCGGGTCTGGTTCCGATCGGCCGAACCGCTGCCGGACGATCCGCTCGTGCACGTCTGCGTGCTCACCTACGTGTCCGATCTCGATCTTCTGAGCACGGCGTTGCTACCGCACGCCAGCAACAGCAGGGACACCAGTATGGCCAGTCTTGACCACGCGGTCTGGTTCCACCGGCCGTTTCGGGCCGACGGGTGGCTGCTGCACGACCGGGAGAGCCCGGTGGCATCCGGCGGTCATGCCCTGGTCCGGGCACACGTCTATGACGCCGACGGACACCTGGTGGCCTCGATCGCGCAGGAGGGTCTCGTGCGCACCCCGCGCCGCGAACCTGACCATCGGGGAACAGCTGAACAGCGTGGCTCGGTGAACAGCGCGAACCACTGAACGCCTCGAACCGCTGGATACTGCGGAGCCAGGACGATGAGAAGGGCACGGCCGGTACGGCCGTGCCCTTCTCATCGTCCTGTGTGACTGTCGTCCTGTGTGACTGTCGTCCTGTGTGACTGCGGCGTTCGAAACCCGGTTCAGGCCGACGGTTCGGAACCGACGATCGACACGAACGACACGCACTCGCCCGGCCCGCCACCCAGGTTGTGGGTCATCCCGAGCTTCTTGCCCGCGGCGACCGTGGAGATCGTGCGCTTCGCCGGAGCCTCACCGCGCAGCTGCAGCCAGCATTCGAACATCATCCGGAGACCGGACGCCCCGATCGGGTGCCCGAACGCCTTCAGGCCACCGTCCGGGTTCACCGGAAGGTCACCGTCAAGGTCGAAGGTCCCGGCGAGCACTTCCTTCCAGCCGAACCCGCGCTCGGCGAAGCCGAGGTCCTCCATCAGGACCAGCTCGGTGGGGGTGAAGCAGTCGTGCACCTCGGCCAGCGCGAGCTCGGCCCGCGGATCGGTCACACCCGCCTGGGCGTAGGCGTCCTTGGCCGAGGCGACGACTTCGGGGAACGTGGTGTAGTCGTAGTCGGGGTCGGAGTTACCCGTGGCCGGCCCGGCGATGAACGACAGCGCCTTGATGTAGATCGGCTTGTCGGTGTAACGGTGGGCGTCCTCGGCCCGCACCACGATCGCCGCGGCCGACCCGTCACTGACGCCGGAGCAGTCGAAGATGCCCAGCGGCCCGGCGACCAGCGGCGCGTTGCAGATGACGTCCTTGGCCACCTCCTTACGGAACTGCGCCCGCGGGTTCTGCGCGCCGTTGACGTGGTTCTTCCACGCGATGCGAGTCAGGACGTCCTTCATCTCGTCGGTGTCCACGCCGTACTTCTTGGCGTAGGCGGGCGCGAGCAGACTGAAGTTCGCCGGTGCGGTGGTCTCCGAGCCGGTCCCGTCGGACGGCGGCGTCGCCCCGACCAGGCCGGAGAAGCCGGAGTCCTTGAGCTTCTCCACCCCGATCGCCATGGCGATGTCGTAGGCACCGCTGGCCACCGCGTAGCAGGCGTTGCGCAGCGCCTCCGAACCGGTGGCGCAGTAGTTCTCCAGCCGGGAGACCGGCTTGTAGGGCAGCCGCAGCGGACGCGACAGCGTCAACCCGGAGTTGCCCGAACCCATCGTGCCGAGCCAGTAGGCGTCCACGTCGTCCCGGGACAGCCCGGCCGAGGCATACGCCGCCTGGGAGGACTCGATCAACAGGTCGTCGACGGAGGAGTCCCAACGCTCCCCGAACGACGTGCAGCCCATGCCGACAATGGCAACCTTGTCCCTGATCCCGTGTGACGCCATCTCAGGCCTCCAGCCCTTCGGTGCTGCCCGCGGCCCGCACGGGGCGGGCCTTCCAGAAGTAGTTGTGGATGCCCCGCGCGGTGTTCACCTTGCGGAAGGTCATCTCGACCCGGTCGCCGATGGCGACGCTGTCCGGGTCGACATCGGTCAGCTCACACTTGAAGCGGCCACCGCCATCGATGTCGATGACCACGGCGACCAGCGGCGGGCTCGGGGTGAAGGCAAGTCGGTCGATCGTGAACGTCGCCACCGTGCCGTGGATGTCCGCGAGGCGTTGCGGTGTCATGTGGTCCACAACGCCGCACGCCCGGCAGACCCGCGCGGGCGGCAGATGCCGGGTACCGCACTCGTCGCAACGGGAGCCGGTGAAACCGTACTTCCAGTCGGCGTTGCGGCCGGCCGGCGGAGCGGCGTAGGCGTCGGGGTCGGGCCGCCGGGGCGGTTCGGTCACGAGCCGGCCCCGCCAGTTGAGGAAGTCGGCATACCGCAGGGTGTCCCGCCCGCCGGCGATCTGGGCCGCCACCGACACGGCGGCGCGGTGCTCGGGCAGAGCTTCGGTGGTACGCAGCGCCACCGCGGTCACGCCGTCCGCGAGGACGACGACCACGATCGTCTTTCCGGCCCCGGCCCTGTCGAGGGTGTCGGCGAGCAGCAGACCGGCGTGCGCGGTCCCGGTGTTGCCGACCGTCTTCGCCAGGCCGTCGACGACGGCGTCGGGCCGCACGCCCGCGCGCCGGGTGAAGGAGGCCACCGACCGCGCGTGCAGACCGGTCACGATGAGATGATCGACCTGGTCCGGCGTCAGGTCGACCTGCTTGAGCAGGTCGGCGAATGCCCGGTCGGCGAGCGGTACGTAGACCGACTCACCGAAGCGCTCCTCCCAGACCCGCGAGTGGTCGTCGCCCGGCACACGCCACCGGTCGAGGAACTCCTCGGTGGCCGAGGCGTTCGCGAGGATCTCCGCGAGCACGGGTGCGTCCGG